>JAIBBR010000178.1 GCA_019694575.1 Myxococcaceae bacterium | reverse complement strand
GGCAACCTGCGCGCTCGCGCTCATTGCCGCCTCGAGCGTCGACCACGACTTGATAATCATCGTTCGAAGTTCACTGGCCGCCCGCCATCTCGCCCAGCTTCATGCGGATCTCAGTAACCAGTCACACCGCTTGGAGGATCGGATCATCAACGTGTGCAGGTCATACGATGCCGACACAACCAAGGGTGGCCATGCCGATCTCATCCCCATCGCTGAAGACCTTGTGCCCTTCTTGAAGACTGCCCTGGAACGCTCAACCACTGAATTGGTGTTCCCAAAGCCCAGCGGTGGAATGTGGGACAACAACCTGGCCCTTGATGAGATTCTGCGAAAGGCACTGGTTCGAGCGGGGGTCGTCAAGCACTACGTTGCCACCTGTTCAACGGATGGCTGCAGCAAGGAAAGAACCTGCACTGCTATCGATGAGAACCCATGTGGCAAGTGTGGGGGTCGAATGGAGTTCGTTGGGATCCCACGACACGTGCGCTTCCATGACCTTCGGCACACCCATGCAACCCTGGCCCTGAAGGCTGGGGTATCAGCGGCAACGGTTCAGAAGCTGATGAGGCACAGAGATGCTCGTCTTACGCTGAGCACCTACGGGCACCTGGACATGGACGACATGAAGTCAGGGGTCAACGCACTCGACCTTGGGCTCAGTGGGCCAACGAAAGCTTCACAGCGATCAGTCCCCACTGAAGCTGTGATCAAAATTCCAGAAGTTCAGAATTTTGGTCCGCCTGTGGTCCGGAATGGGCTCACGGTTTCCAACTCAGAAGCGGGGAAGCAGGAATTCAGCAATCTTGTTCGGGGGTTACTTCAGCGATCCGGTTCCTGAATCTGCTGATGAAGCGTGGTCCCGAACCAAGTGCTCTACCAGGCTGAGCCACTCCCCGATGCTGCTACAAGCTACTGAAAACAACGAAAACCCTTATGCAGCCGAGGCTTTCACAGGTCAAGAGAGGACTGCAGAAACCTCTCCTGACGATGCTGAAGGTGGCCAGTTTGCGCCTGGGTTTATCTCCAGTGGCAACTCAATCTTCTAAGTACCCAAATCGGCCACCTTGAAAATCGACAAAAGCTTCTTGAATTTCCCGCTCGGTGTTCATCACGAATGGCCCATATTGAACGATGGGCTCGTTGAGAGGCTGTCCGGCCATCACCAACAACTGTGACTTGGTTTTCGCATTCACAAGCACGTGTTCACCATCGCGCTCAAATACAATGAAATCGTGAAGCGTCGCATTGGCCGAGTCGTTGATTGAAATGTCTCCCGCCATCACCACCATGCCCAAGCTAAATGCCGCTGGAAAATCCAACGAGACGGTGCCGCCTTCATTCAGTTGAATGTCGAGAAGACTCATCGGTGAATGCGTCATCGCCGGCCCTTTGACCCCTTGAAAAGTACCTGCAACCACACGCACCAGGCCAGCTTCATGGGGCAGTCGCACCTGTCCCATGTCTTTGGCAACGATGCCCTGGTAACGAGGCGACCCCATCTTGTGAGTCTTGGGCAAATTCACCCACAGCTGCGCCATCTGAAATGTACCGCCCTGACGTGAGAAGTTCGCTTCGTGGTACTCCTTGTGAAGAATTCCAGAGGCCGCCGTCATCCACTGCACGTCGCCTGGGCCAATGACACCACCCGCCCCCGTACTGTCGTGGTGCGCAACGCTACCTTGAAAGGCCAACGTGACCGTTTCAAAGCCTCGATGAGGGTGCACTCCCACGCCACGGGGTTTTTCCGACGGTGCGTAGTGGTATGCGGGGTGGTAATCGAGAAGCAAGAAGGGGTCTAACTTGCGTACCGCGTTCGGAATGACCGAAAAATACCCGGCAACGCGAAAGCCATCTCCCACCCAATGAAGCCCTGGGGCTTTGTAAATGCCTTCAATGCTTCGGTGTGGGTTGACGGCCAAAGACTGTTTCGGTTGTGCGCTCATTGTTTTTTCCTTTCGGTCTCACCATCGCGGTAGGCAAGCTTGACGAGCAACCTCGCCAAATTGCGTCTTTCGCCACTGCTGAGGCACGCAAAAGACTGCTGCATGTCTCGCGCGTGCTCGGCAAACAGTCTTTTAATCAGCGCTGTCCCCGTCGCAGTAAGTTCGACGATTCGGGCCCGGCGATCTTCCTTCGATTCCTTTCGAGCAACGAGCCCCTGGCTAGAAAGTCGGTCAACAACAGCGGTCATCGAGCCACTGGTCACCAGGAGCTTTTTTCCCAAGGTGTTGACCGGCAGAGGGCCCTTGTGCAGCAGGGCCTCCATTACTCCAAAGTCGCTGAGACAAAGGCCCAGAGCTTCAATACTTCGATAAGCGTAGGCCTCTTGCGCCTTGGTGGCTCGCCACAGAAGCAGCCATAACTGCACCCCTTCTGGGCCGCTGCGCGAAGATGTTTTGTTCAGCTTGGTAGGCATGGCAATTATCTTTACATCAAGATAATCACCGTCGAGAGGTTGTCAACAACCCCTAGAGCACCGAACAGGTTACCCGACCTACTGCGGCTGCCGATCCTCTCGCTGCGGCCTGCGGCCTCGTCAGTCCGCTCCTCGACGTGCCCAACGGCACGCCTCCTTAGGCTCCTTCCTCGGGCGCCCGCCTCGCTTCGGTCTTAAGCACCCTCGTGACGATCCGGTAACCTGTTAGGCAGACCGTTTCAGAAAAAATAATCTGCAACCGGCATGCAGCCGCGGCGTCTCGAGTTTGAACCTTTTCCACGAGACTTAAAACCCAATGTTTCGCGACGGCTTTCTTCAAATGGGTACTTGGCGCAATATTCCCCTGCGGGTGCACTGGTCGACTCCTTTGGGTGCGCTGTTCTTCGGCCGCTTTGAATTCGTACCCGTGTTCTGGCTCGCGTTTTTTTTGCTCATTCTTTTTCACGAAATGGGTCACGCCTTGGTGGTGCGCCGGCTCGGAGGCACGGTGTACTCGCTCGACGTGTCAGCGTTCGGAGGCCTTTGCCGTTGGGCGGGTCACGTCAGCCCAATTGGCCGCGCCTGCATTGCGTGGGGAGGCGTCTGGGCGCAGCTGCTGCTCTTCGCCGGTACGCAGGCAGCGATTGCTGTTCATGGGGCACCAACCACCCTTTCCATGGGTCATCTGGTGCACGCCTTCACCGTGACCAACTGGTGGATCATGCTCCTCAACCTGATACCCGTACCGCCACTCGATGGTGCCGAGGCGTGGCGGCTTTTTCCGCTGCTCCACTACCACTGGCAGCGCAAACGCTCTGCTCGGCGGGCGGCCAGAGCCAAGGCGAAATTGCTCAGGTACAGCAAGCAGCTGGGCGACATCGAAGCGCGTCTCGGCGAACCAGCCACTGAGATCAACGCCACCGTCGCTGAGTTGTTCGCCGAGCTCAAAAACGAGCGCTACAAGCATTGAAGCTTCGCTGGGTTGGCACTGCGCAAGCGCTCGGGTAATGGTTGCCACTGCGTGTCGCGTGCGCCTTTCACAATGACTTGGTTCGAGCCTCCTCCCTCTGCAGAGGAGATACCGGTTCTGCTCAACAGCCCGTTCGACGCTGACGCGCCCGAGCCCCTCGCCGCCCAGGCGGCCGCCCAGTTAATGGCCCAGCTCAAGGCGAGAGAAATCGCCCCAGGTATTTCGACGTCGCTGCTGCACGGCCCGCAGGGCGGCAAAATGTTCGGCGTGCTGGTGGTGAAAGACCGCGAAAACCGCGTGGGTTTTCTGCGCGCTTTTTCCGGCCAGCTCAACGGCAAATGGGAGCTGCCGGGTTACGTGCCTCCCGTTTTTGACCAAGCATTGCGCGCCGCAGTGGAACCCAAGGGCGAAGTGACGGTGAAGTCACTCACTGCGCGCGTTGAGGCCGAAGAAGCCAACCCTGCTCGTCTTACACTGGCCGCTGAGCTCGAAGCCCTGCGCCAAACGCAACAAGCCGCGCTCGACGCGATGAAAGAAAAGCACGACGCCCGAAAGCGTGAACGGCGCGCGCAACGCGTGAGGCTCTCACCGGCAGACCCCCGTCTCGACGCGCTAGACCGTCAAAGCCAGGCCGATGACGCCGAGCTGCGGCTGCTCAAAACGAGCGGCAAAGAAGAGCGCCTGCGCCGTGCAGCACCGTTGCGCGCACTGGAACGAAAGCTGCGCGCGCTACGCCGGTTGCGGCACATCGTCTCACTCGAAGTGTCACGCCAGCTCTACGACACCTATCTCTTCGAAAATGCGCTCGGGAACCAAACGACCTTGCGCGGCTTGTTCTTTCCGCATGTCCCTTCTTCGGGCACGGGAGACTGCGCCGCGCCGAAATTGCTGGTGTACGCGCTGCGACATGGGTTGAAGCCGCTGGCAATGGCCGAGTTTTGGTGGGGCGCGGCGCCGCCCGGAGGTGCTCGTACCGAAGGCCACTTCTACCCCGCCTGCAAAGACAAATGCGGCCCACTGTTGCCGTTTCTTTTGAACGGTCTCGACGTGCGCCCGTCACGCCGCTTTCGCCCCCCTTCGCTGTCGCCAGCGCCCCTGCCTGTCATTTTTCAAGACGAGCACATCATCGTGGTGAACAAGCCCGAAGGGCTCCTTTCAATTCGGGGAACCGACGCAACTGTGCACGACTCGGTACAGGCGCGAATTCGTGCGCAGTTTCCGCATGCCACCGGGCCGCTCATCGTTCACCGGTTAGACCTCGAAACCTCAGGCCTGATGCTGCTCGCCCTGACCGAAAGCGCTTACCAGTCATTGCAGGCACAGTTCACTCAGCGCGAAGTGAAGAAGCGCTACACCGCGATTCTCGATGGCGTGCTGAACCGCGACGAAGGCACCATCGAGCTGCCGCTGCGCGTCGACTTGGAGCAGCGCCCGCGGCAAATCGTCGATTTCGAGCACGGCAAACCTGCCATCACCACGTTCAAGGTGCTCTCACGCGCCAAAGGGAAAACACGCATCGCCTTCTTTCCTCTCACCGGCCGTACGCATCAATTGCGCGTGCACGCTTCACACCGCGAGGGCTTGGGTATACCGATAGTGGGAGACCGTCTGTACGGCACACCCCACGCCCGGCTCGCGCTGCACGCGGAACAGCTCGAAGTGCGCCACCCGGCGACGGGCGCGGCGATGCTTTTCAGTTCCCCCGCTCCTTTTTGAGGTGCAAAGTCGCCTGTTTTCCATGCGTCTTAACTCTTCTGTTTTCGTTCTCGCCGCGCTGCTGGTTGGCGCCGCTGGTTGCACGCGCAATTTGGAGCTCCCCGCGCCTCCGGGAGCCGGTTCTATTCAAGGCTCTGTCGTCTATGCCGAACCCGGCCAGAGCACCTTGCGGCCCGCAACTGGCGCCACCATCGAATTGCTCGGCAGCAGCGTCGCCACGATTGCCCAAGGCGACGACGCGTTCTTTACGCTTACGCCCATTGCGGTTGAAACCGGCGCGCTGCTCATTCGCTTAGACTTGAACAACGACGGCGTGGCCGATCGCCAAAAGCTGATTCGCCTCGAAGAAATTCATGCGGGCCCCGGTAAAAACGTGGCGCTCGGGCAAATCGTCCTTGGCATTAACGGCGTGGTGCAAGGCACCGTGCTGCGACAAGACTTGGGCAACGCCACCACCGGCCACGCGGGCACCACCGTTTTCATTCCCGAAGGGCCGTTCACCACTTACTCCGGCGACAACGGCGGCTTCTCACTCGACAAATTGCCCGAAGGCCAAGTCACGCTCGCCTTTTTCCGCAACGGGTACGCGTCGAACACCGTTTCCATCACGCTGCGCGCGGGCGAAGTGTTTCGCCTGTCTCCCGTCATGCTCGAACCGTTGCCCAACAGCCCGGCGACCTCAAAAGTCGTCGGCAATGTGGTGCTCGACGGGCAAACGTCGGCCGCAGGCGTTACCGTCACCATCGATGACCGAAGCGCCACCGCCACCAGCGACAGCGACGGCAATTTCACCTTCGACACCGTCACGCGCGGCATTCACTCGTTTGGCTTTCAGAAAGACGGCTTCGGCACCGCGGTCTTGAAGAACATGCTCATTGACGGTGAAGTGGTGGTGCTGCGCGGAGTGACGCTCACCACCGGCACATCAGTGCAACCCAACCTCGACGCCGGCACCCCACCGCCACCCGACGGAGGCAGCTCGCCACCCGATGCCGGCGAAATAGACGCGGGCATGAACACCATGCTCGAAGATGGCGGCATGTTACCAACCGCGGTCATCGACCCCCCGCCTCCTTACGTGTTGCCGAACAGCAATTTTCAGCTCGTAGCGCAGAATTCAATTGGCGAAGGGCCGCTCTCGTATTTTTGGACCGTCGACGGCGGCACGGTAAACATCGCCAACAACGGCACCCCGCTCGCAGCCACGCCCAACTTGTTCGCGCCTTCTTCACCCACGCTGCTCAGCTTCGGGCTGCAAGTGAAAGACGTGCACGGCCGCTTGAGCCACCCGGTGGGCGTGCTGCTGCCGGTGTCGGTACGCCCCACAGCGGTGATTACCGCCGGCAACCCCACCACCGTCTACGCGGGACAAGCCGTGATCTACGACGCGACCGCGAGCAATGACCCCAACGGTTCGGGCATCGCCCACTACGAGTGGACCGTCAACCCGATGGGCAGCGTCACCACCACGCCATTGAGCGGTGGCAAGCAACTGCAAGTTACCGCGCCGTCGTCGGTAGCCACAGCTGTCTTGGTCAACGTCTCGCTGACCGTCACCAACGGCCTGGGCGCCGTCAGCAACCCGGTAAGCACCCAGTTCACGCTGAGCACCGTGGCCGCTCCCACCTGGGGCGTCGATGCCGGCGTGCCGCAAACCGTGGGCGATGAAGACGTGGTGACGTTAAAGGGCGGTGCGTCGGCTCCCGGGTTCATGGGCGCGAGCTTCAATTTCACCTGGAGCCCCACCCGCGAACCAGCGAACGGCGTCGCTGATTGGGTTCTCACCAACCCCACTTCGCCCACCACCACCTTCATTGCGCCCAAAGTGGTGGGGGCCAACCGGTTAATCAACTTCACGCTCACGGCTGACGCGATGCCTCCGCTGATGCCAGCGCAGAAGAGCGCCATCACTTGGGTGACGGTGCAAGACCGCAAGGCCCCTGTGGTGACAGCCACCAGCATCTCGAGCAACGGGCTCAACAGTACCACGGGCGCCTGGGTTGAATTCGACGAGCCGCTCAAACCTTCTTCCATTAACGGCATCTATGTCGCTCTGGCGCCGGGGGCGACGGGGGTTGCTCCTTACCTGTCGAATCGTTTTCTCGAGGGCAACCGGGTTACCCTGGTGTTTCGCCGCCTGGCCGAACCCGGCACCGGTTGCGCCATTTACATCGGTGGGGTGCAAGACACCGCGCCCACGGCCAATACGGTGATGGCTGCGCAGTATCAATTTCTTCCCGAGCAGCGCTGGTCACCGGCATACGAGAGCGCGGCGTCGATGACAGCGGAACCGCGGCCCGGCGTGGTGGCGGTGAGCGACGGCACTGCCGGCTCGTACCAAGTGCATGTCACCGCGCGAAACAACACCACGCCCATTGCGTACGGCCCGGTGAACACCACCAGTTGCCTGACTGCGCCTTGCACCTTGCCCGTCGACACCGCGCAGCCGAGCGGCACGTTGGGCGCGACGGTTCCCAGTGGAGCTACCGCCACGGTAATGAACGGCACGCCCATTGGCGTGTTTCAGATTGCCGATTTCGCCGGCAGCCCAGCCATGGCCTTTTCGCGCGTCTTCAACATGTGGACCGCGCTGCCCCCCGCGCCTGGTTACATCATCAGCGACGATGTCGATCTCTCGACGGTGTACGTTGATTCAGGCGGTCTCAAAATCGCCGCCTTCAACCCCGCCGCTCCGTCGTGGAATACCGCCGCCGCCACCGTGCTCAGCAACAACACCACCGACTTTTCGTGGGACGCTTCGAGCTTTCCCATCGTCGCGGCTGACGCGGTGTCGGGCGTGACAGACACCTACGTCATCGCCCGCACCAGCAAGAGCGGAGAAGTGCGGGTGTTTCAAAAGTCACGCGCCAACGGCACGTGGACGTCGGTGGGTAACCTGGGCACTGGCGGTACCACCAACAAAGTGCTCGACGTGCGCATCATGACCGGCAAGGACTACCCGACCGCGGCCTGGGCAGCGCTGTTGCGCCAAGACGGTTCGGTCAACGTGACGTTGTTCGGTGCGGTCAACAACGGGTGGACTCCGATTGCCTCGGGCGCCACCGCTATCGACGTCGCGTACGAGCCGTCGTTCATTTGGCTCGCCGCGGCAGTCAACGGCCAAATCGAACTGCGCAGCCAGCAGCTCGGCACAGGCCAATGGTTGATGCAAGCGGGCCCACGCGGAGGCAACAACTACTCGCTCAACAACGACACCAGCTGCACCGCTGACAAGCCGCACATGGCACTGCTCAAAGATCGCATTTACGTCACCTGGCAAGAGAAGTGCGGCGCCGGCCCGTGGAAGGTGTACTTGCGCGCATTGCAATAAGGGCCCGCCGCAAAATAAACGGTCCGAGATCTGCGCCGAGGCGCCCGGATG
Source organism: Myxococcaceae bacterium (assembly GCA_019694575.1). Classification (GTDB taxonomy): domain Bacteria; phylum Myxococcota; class Myxococcia; order Myxococcales; family Myxococcaceae; genus JAIBBR01. Next base: position 139 of record JAIBBR010000178.1, on the reverse strand, counting down.
GCGAGGCGCGCGACCTAACCCGTATCGGTCACCGGGGGGAGAGGGAACACCGCGTGACTTCTGCCGATAACTGAAGAGTTTCGACGCTTTTCAGAATCGGAAAGGAGCCACGCGGTGAAAACAGACTGTAACGTGTCCC
>JAIBBR010000177.1 GCA_019694575.1 Myxococcaceae bacterium | reverse complement strand
GCCGACCATCGCCACGCCGATTTCGTCAGACACCGTGCCTTCAGCCTCAACCCGAGCGCCTGACTTCTTCAGCTGACGATCGCCTCCGCGCAGTAAATACGTGCGGCCGTCGTCGCCTTCGAGCACCCACACCCCCGTCTCGAGGTCGAGAAACATCACCGTGCCGGTCAGCTTCACCTGGCTTCCTTTCGCAAGAGCGCACGCGCCACGAAGAGGCAGATAATCGCATTCAATACCAGCCACGGCACCGCCATGAAAGTGAACGGCAACCACGCCAGCGCCGGCGCATGGGCCCACGCGCTGTAAGCGAGAATCGCGGCGAAACCGATGGAGAGCCCCGCCGCGATGGGGCGCAGGCCTTTGAGCGAAATCGCCACCACCGAGAGCACGATGGGGAGCGCCGCGGAGTACACCATGGGGTTCGCCAGCGTTCCGCGCCCGAAGATGATGCGCTGCAGCCAATCGGGAATCGGCAACACCGCGAGTTGGCCCACTTCAGTGGGAGACACCACCCAGCGCAGCGCAAAGGCGCCGACCGTGGTGAGCACCAGTGGAATGGCGAACCCGGGGTGGAAGATGATGTTGAAATAACCGGGGCGCTCTTTGCGGCCGAGCGTGAGCAACACGAAGACCAAAAAGCCACCCGCCCACGCCAGGGGTTTCCAATCGACTTGTGAAATGCCCATTGCGCCGACAGTGCCAGCTTGCGCCTCACCGTTCGCTCCCACATTGACTGCAACCGGCGTCGCATCGAGCGCGGGCGTCCAGTCGGGGCCCATTTGCCCAAGCGCGGTCAACGCACCCATCGCGCTCAAGATGCCGTGACCGTACTGCTCGGTCCACCCGTGCTGGCCCGCCGCCATCTTCGCGCTCTTGAAGAGCGCCGCTTCGACTTGATCAGGGTTCTTCGCGCCATTGGCAACCAGCAGCGCCGCCACCGCCGCCACGTGCGGAGCCGCCATGCTCGTGCCCTGGTACGCCGCGTAGACAGACTTGGAGACATCTTGCGGGTCAATCGTGTTTTGCAAAATGCCCGCTTCATCGCCCTGCGTTTTGTCGCCGCCCGGCGCCGCGATATCGAGCTCTTTGCCGAACGAAGAGTACGGAGCTTTGCTGCCCGACGGCCCCACCGCCGCGACGGCCACTGAAGCGGGGTACGCCGCGGGAAACTCGACGTGGCCGAGCCCGGTGTTGCCCGCCGCGCACACCACCACCACGCCCTTCTTGCGCGCGTAAGCCACCGCGTTTTCGAACACCGCCGAACGGCCGCCACCGCCGAGCGACATGTTGATCACTTTCGCGCCGTGATCAGCCGCCCAGCGCACCGCGTCGGAAATCGCCGCTGAATTGCCTGAGCCGAAATGATCTAACACTTTCACCGGCATCAAGGTCGCTTCGAAGGCGATACCCGCCACGCCTTCACCGTTGTTGGTGGCTTGCGCAATGGTGCCCGCCACGTGCGTGCCATGACCGTGATCGTCATTGGGGTGCTTGTCGTTGTTGACGAAATCGAAACCTTCCGTGAAACGCACTCCCTTCAAATCAGGCACGCGGCGAAAGTCTTCGTAATCTTCGTAAGCAATGCCCGTATCGAGCACCGCCACGACGACGCCCTTGCCCTTGGTCTCTTCCCAAGCCTTGGGCATGTCGATCATCTTCAAGTTCCACTGCTTCTCGTACTGTGGATCATCAGGCACGAAGCTCGACTGAAAGCGCATCAACGGCTCGGCCACCTCAACGTCGGCGCGGCCGCGAATTTGCGCGAGTAACCCGTCGACATCTTCAACGTCTTGTTGCGAAACCGTAATCGCGCTGTCGACACCCTCTTCTTGGTCAGCCAACTCGAGATCAATGCCCCAGTCTTTTTCGTATTCGTCGAACTGCGCCTTGGTGGTGCCGTCGACGAAGTCGACCACGATGCGGCGCCCCACATGAAAGCGCTCGTCGTCAGCCAAGTCGCTCGTCACATACGTAGGCCGGTGCAAATCGTTGAGCTTCATCGGCTGCTCGCGTGGGCTGCTCCCTTTGGAGCAACCTGCAGCCAAAAGCGCCATCATCAATCCGCTTAGTTTCCAGCCCATGTCACTCCTCGAAAGCGCTTTCGTTTGCAGGCTCTTACGAACGAACCAGAAAACGATTCGGTTCAAGGTGATAATCCTTCATCGGCTGTGAAGTTCCGTGAAGAGTCAGCAACGTAGTGTTTACGGAGCCTTGGCCGAGCGAGTACCGAACGACAATATGTAAAGTCTGACACCGGCGGGGTCCGACTTGGGTCAGCCTTGCTCCATGCGGCGCACCACGGCTCTGCCGACTTCGGGCAAGTGCTTGAGAAAGGCGGCGTCTGCACCGGCGATGACTTCGACATGGCCACCCCGCGGCTCCACCGCCGCAGACCATGACGCCAAGTCATGGGGGCGTGAACCTTCGGGAAAAACGACCAATAACTTCGCCGCGGCTGACACGAGCTCTTCGGGCGTCACTTCGAGCGGAGACACCAAGCCGATGAGCGCCAAGTCGCCCACTTTTTCTTCCAACGCCAACGCCACCCGCGCCGACGCACCCAACGCCACCACTCCAACCGCTTCACCACCGACATTGTCGCGCGCGACTTCGAGCGCGGCGACGGCGTCTTCGAGCAACGCCTTGCCGCCGGAGCGCTGGCCTTGGCTGCCGCCTACTCCGCGGTAGTTGAAACGCAACGTGGGAAAATCACGCGAGGCCGCGGCCCAAGCGAGCTCGGCGGCCACCACGTGGTCCATGCCTCCGCCTTGCGCCAGCGGAGGCGGCAAAATCAACAACAACGGGCGGCGCTGCCCACGGTGTGAAAGCCCCTCGAGCACCACCTTACCCACGGGTATGAGCGTGGGGCGCTCGAGGAACTGGCCTTTGAGAACCACCGCCTTCTTTTCGTTACGAGCCTTGCGGCGTGTAGATCTGCATTTGCTGCGCGTCGACACGGCGACCGATGAAGTCGGTTTCGGCGGCACAGTCGAGCTGCGACGGGTTGCAACCCGTGCCCGAGCAACGGTAGGCGCTCGAAATGTTGATCTTGCCCTTGGCCGTGGCGCCCAACGACTCGAAAGTCACCTTGTAGTTGATTTCAACCGACGTGCTGACACCGCCTTGGCTCGCTTGCGCAGACTTCTTGCCCGCGAATGACTTGTCACCAGCGCCCTCAATCAACTGGGTGATGCTCACCGCCGGCGCGTCACCCATTGCATAGTTCTGGTTGCCGACATCGAGGTACTGCTTGCCCTCGGCGTCCCACAGCACCCACTGGCCCTCGTCTTTTAAATTCAAGGTGCTGCCGGTGCCGTTGGTCATCGGCAATTGGTTGTTGTTGTAGCAAGTCGGCTGCGCGGCCGCCGCCAGCTTCGCCTTGTCGTAGGCAATGCGGTAAATCAATGCCTGCACCCCACCGCAGCCCGAGAAAACCGAGGCCATGGCGGCCGACAACGCCAAAATTCGAATACGCATGTGTTTGATTCCCTTTCGTTTTTCGTGAAGCAGGCGGCTTGTGGGCCCCCCGTCCGCACGAAAGACACACCGTGTAGCCTCAAGTTGCAAACTTTGTTGCGTTAAAAATGGGCCAAGGTGCGGCGTTAGCCGACGCGCAACACCAAGAACTTGAGGTAACGCCCTTCGGGAAATTGCAGCCGCAGAGGGTGATCAACCGGTTGGTAGCGCTCTTCGACCACCGTCAAATCGGCCTGGGCTTTGCTGCCAGCTTCTTTGATGGCTCCCAAGAACGCTTCGGGCGTGACGCGCGCCGAGCAACTGGCCGTCACCAATAGACCGCCTTTGCGCACCACTGCCAATGCCTGCCGGTTGAGCGAAGCATACCCGTCGAGCGCGGCTTCAACGGCCTTCTGGCTCTTGGCGAACGCGGGCGGGTCTAACACCACGGTGTCGAAGGAGCGGCCTTCGTCGCGCAGAGACGACAGCAGGCGAAACACGTCGCCCGCGAGAAAGTCGTAGCGCGCCGGGTCTAACCCGTTGAGCGTGAAATTCTGGCGGGCGAGCGCAATGGCGTCGGCGTCTTGGTCGACCGAAAACACGCTCTTCGCCCCACCGAGCGCCGCGTTCACCGAGAACCCGCCCGAAAAGCAAAAGCAGTTCAACACGTCGCGATCTTTGGAAAGGCGCCTCAGTAAGTAGCGGTTCTCGCGTTGATCTAAAAAGAAGCCTGTCTTCTGGCCTCGGTAGACGTCGACTGCGAACTCGGCGCCGCGCTCGCGAATGGTGAGCCGTTCGGGCGCGGGCGTGCCCCAGAGCATGCGGCCGTGCGGTTGCCCTTCGTCGTCTTCAGCGTCGTCGCGCCCCACTTCATCGCGGCCCACCACACCTTTGAGACCTGGCACATGGGCTTTGAGCGCTTCAACCAGCAGCGGGCGGTAATGCGTCAACCCGGCTGAATACAACTTCATCACCGCCCAGCCGGCATAAATGTCGACCACCACGCCGGGCAAGTTGTCACCCTCGCCGTGCACCAAGCGAAACGCGTCGGTGTCGGTCAAGTCGAGCAGCGACTGCCGGGCCTGCCAGCAACGCTCGATGCGGCGACTGAAAAAAGCAGCGTCGATGACTTCTTGGTGATCGCGCGTCAGCACCCGCACCGCAATCGCCGACATGGGGTCGTAATAGCCGCGCGCCACGAAGCGCGTGCCTTCGACCAAGTCGACCACGCTGCCCGCGGGTATGCGCGGCGCGTTCAGCAAGCCTTTGCGAAACACCCAGGGGTGGCCGGCGCGAATGTGGCGCCCCAAGCCCTCTTTCAACGCCAACTTCACCAGCGCCGAGCTCATTGTGCCCGCCTCACCGCCCGAGCCAATTCTTCGAAGCCTTTTCCATAAGGAGCCCACGTCACGAACTTTGGCCTCGCCTCAAGCTGGTTCCACACATTGCGCACGTTGGCCACTCCCACTGACAACGAAAAAGCCGCGAACATCGGAGCATCGTTGAACGAATCGCCCACATATACGAAACGCGCGTCGGGCTGCCGCCATTCGAGGCCCCATTCGCGGCGCATGAAGGTCTGCACCATCGTGGCCTTGTTGAAGTCACCCAGCCAGCAATTGATATGCACTGAAGAGCGCACCGCTTTGACGCCCCGCGCCTGCAGCCACGCCTCAATTTTGTCGGCCGCGGCGGGCCCCAGCCGCGCCTCTTCGTTGAAGTCGATCGCCAAGTCGACCTCGGTGTACGTGCTGTCATGCGACAGCCTTGTGCCGGGCACTTGCTTCATCGCCTGCGCCACCAGCTTCTTCAGCCGGCGGCGGTTGGCGAGCTGCCGCGCACGCTTTTCGGCGAACACTTTGTGCAGCCGGCCTTGTGCATTTTTGGCCCAATACACGCCGCCGTTTTCGGCAATCACCCCTTCGACCGGCAACTGCCGAAGCCAACACTCTGCCCAGCCGGCAGAACGGCCGCTCACCAGCACGACTTTGATACCCGCTTCAGCGAGCTGCTCCATCGACGTCAGCGTGCTGCCATGCAAGCGGTGTGGAGACGTCAACGTGCCATCGACGTCGGTAAAGACGGCGCGCACTTTCGAAAAGTCGGCTGAAGCAAGAGACCGGGGTGTTTCCACGCGGCCTCAATACAACGTGAGGTTGGCAAGCAACATGCGGAAATGCTCGGTGACCGGCCCCAAGTCAGACAATTCAGGAGGCGTCTTGCGCAGCTTACGCAAAAACGAATCGAGATCTTGCGAGCGGCCGTAAAGCGCCTGGCCTTGGTTGAGCGCTTCGTTGAAAGCGCGCAACGCGCCTTCGGGGTCAAATTCCAACTCTGATTGCACCCGCTCGAGCGCCACGCCGCATGCCGCGCTAATTTCACGGTCGTGCAGAAGCAGCATTTCGCGCTGGTTGATGGTTTCGAAGTTGTCGCAGAACTCGACGAAAGGTTCGAGGAGCAGCGAGAGCTCAGCCTTCTGCAGGGTGGGGCCCTGCATCACCTTCAAGTTCTGGCGAAACTCGAGCACCTGCTTCTTGTCTTGCGCACGCAGCGTTTTCCACGCTGGGGTGCGGCCGAAGCTGTCGAGCTCCTTTTCGAGCTGGCTGGCGTTCCATTCGACGTCTTCAGGCTCGGCTTCAGACAAGCGGTGCAGGCGCGCGCGCATCAAGCGGCGCAAGTCGACGGTCATCGAGCGCAGCACCAAAATCGAGGCGAGCGCTTCTTGGTAACCGGGTTCGACATCGGCCCGGCGAACGTCTCCCAACGCCGAAGCGGTCTCGTAGACCATGTTGCCGATCTGCTCGCGAAAGCGAAACCGAAAGCTCTGTAGCTCGCTCATTAAATTCCACCGGTCTGAGACAATGGTGGGGTCTCTCATCAGCGCGCCGAGCTGGGCGACGCCTTCGGTCAAGTCGCGGGCGGTGACATGAATCACCGCTTCGACGTCGGCCTGCTGCCGGTTGTCGCTCATGTCGCCTTCGGGAAACTGCTGGCGAATTTCACTGAGCAATGCGTTGACGTCGTTCACCGTGGCGAGCAGCGCGGGGGCCACTTCTTCGTAGAGCGAAAGGTCAGCGGTGTCGTCGAGCGGCGCGTCTTCATAACGAACCAGGTCGAGATCGCCCAAGCGTTCAATCGCGCGCGCGGCGGCCTCGTGTACCCGGCGCAAACGGCCCGCGAACGCGGTGTCTGACTCGACGGCCAGCAGCGTGGCCAGCCTGGGCGGCAGAAGATGTTCCAAAACGCCAATAGTTTAGGCGTATTCGCGCCAAAATCGAGTTCACATCGTCACCAAATACCGCTAACTGCCCCTGACGCATGCTGAGCGTGTACGTTTTGCAGCCCGGTGCCGCTTGTCTCTCGGGAGGTGTTGAGCTGCTAGAGGCGCCTGGCACCAAGTGGGTAGATGTGACCGAACCCACCGAAGCGGCCCTGAAACCGTTGGCGAAACGCTTCAATTTGCACCCCTTGGCGGTTGAAGACTGCCTGCACCTCGATCAGCGCCCCAAGCTCGAGGAGTACCCTGATCACCAATTCATCGTGCTGCACGGCTTCACCTTGGGTGGAAAAGACGTGGCCAAGCTGGCGCTGCATGAAGTGCACATTTTCTTGGGCGCCGACTGGGTCATCACCGTGCACCAAAAACCGCACCCTGCGCTCGAAACAGTGAAGGCACGGGTTTTGGCTGACACGAACGGTACCTTAGGCCGTGGCGCCGACTTCGTGACGTACATGGTGGCCGACGAATTGGTCGATGCGAACTTCGCGGTGCTTGATCAATTCGGAGAAGCGCTCGACAAGCTCGAACAAATCATGATGGAGCGACCGACTCCGGCGCAGCTGCGGCGGGCGTTCACCTTGCGCCGCACCTTGGTAAAATTGCGCGCGGTGCTTTCGCCCCAGCGTGACGTGGTGGCGCTGCTCGCGCGGGCCGGCATTCGACAGGTCAGCGACCGCACCTCGCTGTATTTTCGCGACGTCTATGATCACCTGGTGCGCATTTACGAGCAGATCGACTCGGCGCGCGACTTGCTCGGTAACATTCTCGACCTCTATCTGTCGGTGGTGGCGAACCGAACCAATGAAGTCACCAAGCAGCTGACGATTTTTGCCTCAATCTTTTTGCCGATGTCGTTCGTGGTCGGTTTTTTCGGGCAGAATTTCTCGCTGATTTCGAAAGATGAATACTTTTTCCCGGCGCTCACGGCCTTGGTCGCTATTCCATTGAGCATGGTGTTGTGGTTTCGGCGAAAGAGGTGGTTGTGATCGGCGTCAACCGCATCGAACTGAAAGGCCGCCTCTACGCGTATCGCGACATTGGCCAAGGCCGGCCCACGTTGTGGTTGCACGCTTTTCCTCTGTGGGGCGCCAGCTTCACCCCACAAATGGAGGCCCTCGCCGACGTGTGCCGGCTGATTGTTCCCGATCACCGCGGCTTTGGAGGCAGCGAAATGGGCCCCGGGCCTTCAACCATGGAGCTGCTCGCCGACGACGCGCTCACCTTGCTCGACAAGCTGGGCATCGAGCGGGCCGTCGTCGCCGGTGTCTCGATGGGTGGCTACACCGCCATGGCGCTCACCCGCATTGACCCCAGTCGAGTCGCAGGTCTCCTTCTCATCGACACCCAAATGTCGGCCGATGACGAGGCGGGTAAACAAAAGAGAGAAGAAACCGCCCGGGCAATCGAAGCCAAAGGTCCTGTACACCTGGTGGAAACACTGCTGCCGAAACTGTTGAGCTCCAGCGCTCCAGCGGCGTTGAAGACACGCGTCGCCGAGTGGATTCAAAGCGCTTCGGTCGAGGCTCTGACCGGAGCCGTGCGTGGCATGGCACTGCGTTCTGACAGCCGCGACATTCTGGCCCGCTTTCACGGCCCAACGTGCGTGGTGGTAGGTGCGAACGACACCATCACCCCGCCTGAAAAAGCGCAGGCCATGGCTGACCTGCTGGTGGGAAGCCAACTGGAAATCGTCCCCAACGCGGCGCACCTCACCCAGCTCGAAGCGCCCGAAGCATTCAACGCCATCGCGCAAAACTTCATCAAGCGAACTGGCTAACGCACCAACCAACCAACAACCGCCAACCAATCAACCAACCGCCAACCAACCGCCAACCAACCAATCAACCAACCGCCAACCAACAACCGCCAACCAACAACCGCCAACCAACAACCGCCAACCAACAACCGCCAACCAACAACCGC
>JAIBBR010000176.1 GCA_019694575.1 Myxococcaceae bacterium | reverse complement strand
CGCCAACGCAATTTGTGCCTGCAGAAAGTCTTGCAGCGAGCGGCCACTCGCTGCAAGTTGCTGCGGAATGAACGACGCCTTGGTCAAACCGGGCAACGTGTTGATTTCGAGAAACACCGGGCCACCCTGCGTCAAAATCATGTCTGTGCGCGAATAGCCTTCGCAGCCCACCACGCTGTGCACCGCCAGCGCCATGGCCTGCGCGGCTTGGCTTTCTGCGCCAGAAATGTCGGCCGGCGTAATCTCCTGGGTGCCTTTGCCGAGGTACTTGCCCTCATAATCGAATGCGCCCTCACCCTCCACGCGCACTTCTGACACCGGCAACGCCACCGCCTGGCCCTTCTCTTCAATCACACCCACCGTCAATTCACGCCCGGGAATGAACGCTTCAGCCACATAACGCACGCCGCTCTTCACGATGTCGCGCGCCACGCCCGAAATGTCGGCCGCCTGCTTCAAATGAAACAAGCCGACGCTCGAGCCATCGGCAATTGGCTTGAGCACCAGGCGCTTCTGCTCTACCAACTTCTCAGTCAGCCAATCGACGAGGTCTTGCTCGCCCCTCTTTTCTAACACCCAACCCGGAGCCACGGTAACCCCGCGGCTCACCGCCAACTTCTTCGCGTCGCTCTTGTCGAAGGCCCGCGCACTCGCGCTCGAGCCTGAGCCGGTAAAAGCCACTTTCCGCGCTTCGAGTAAACCTTGCAGGCTGCCGTCTTCGCCTTCTCCACCGTGCAAGGCGAGAAACAACACTGCTTGGCGCGCGTCTTCACTGTCGAACGCGTCTTCTACCGTGGCGAAATCGCCCTCACCGTCGAGCGTGAAGTCGACTTCAAATGGCCGGGCGTGGTTCAGCACCCGTTCACGCTTACAAATAAACACTTCGCCTTCAGGGCTCAAAAACCACGCTTTGGCTTGGGGCAGCGCTCCGAGCACATTTTGGCCCGACGCGACCGACACCCGGCGCTCGGAAGAAGTGCCTCCGAACAGCACGATGACGTCTTCGATGCTCATAAGAATTAAATGTCCAGGTTGGTCACCGAAAGCGCGTTCTTTTCGATGAATTCGCGTCGTGGCTCGACTTCTTCGCCCATGAGCAACGAGAAAATACCGTCGCTTTCCACGCCGTCTTCTACCTTCACTTGCAGCAAGGTGCGGCGCGTGGGGTCCATGGTGGTTTCCCACAGCTGCTCGGGGTTCATTTCACCCAGACCTTTGTAGCGTTGAATCGAGAGGCCCTTTTGCGCGTCGTCGAGCGCCAGCTTGAGCACCTCTTGGTAAGTGTGGGCGGTGAACGAATCGTCTCCGATTTTCAGCGCGTAAGGTGCGGCACCGAATGCCTTGAGCGCTTCTTTGAGCGTGAGCAGCTCTTTGTATTCGGGCGACGAAAGAAACGCGTGGTCGACCACCGTCTCACGCGGGCTGCCGTTGACTTCGGTCTTGAAAACCAACTTCTTCGAAGAATGTTGCGGGTCGTCTAGCCGCTGCACTTGAATATGGTCCAACACTTCGGGGCTGCGCGCTTCTAAGTAGTCTTGCACTTTGTCCATCTGCTCCTGTGCGCGGTCTTTCTCGGTCAACGTCTCGGTGGTGAAGTCTGCCGCTTGCACCAACGCGTCGATGATGCGCGCATCACGGCGCAGCGCTGATTTTTCTAGCCGCGCTTCGTACGTAATCACCTTCTCGAGCAGACCCGACAGCGCCGCGCTCGCAATGGGCTTGCCGTCGACCTCGAGCTTGGTGCGCTCGCCGGCGATGGTGAGCAAGAAGCCGTTCTTGGCTTCATCGTCTTTCAAGTACATGTCTTTCTTGTTGCGGCTGATTTTGTAGAGCGGCGGCTGAGCGATGTAGAGATAGCCGTTCTGAATCAGCTCGGGCATTTGCCGGTAGAAGAACGTGAGCAACAAGGTGCGAATATGGCTGCCGTCGACGTCGGCGTCGGTCATTAGAATGATGCGGTGGTAGCGCACCTCGTCAGGCTTGTAGTCTTCTTTGCCAATGCTGGTGCCGAGCGCGGTAATCAGCGTCACGATTTCTTGGCTGGTCAGCATTTTCTCGAAGCGCGCCTTCTCGACGTTCAAAATCTTACCGCGCAGAGGAAGAATCGCCTGGTTGCGGCGGTCGCGGCCTTGCTTGGCCGAGCCACCTGCTGAATCGCCCTCGACGATGTACAGCTCGCTCTCTGAAGGGTCTTTCGACTGACAGTCAGCCAGCTTGCCCGGCAGCGACGCACCGTCGAGCACGCCTTTGCGGCGCACTGTTTCACGCGCTTTGCGAGCGGCAATGCGCGCTCGGGTGGCGTCTCCAATTTTCGCCACCACCTTCTTCGCGTTTGCCGGGTTTTCTTCAAGCCAAATGCCGAGCTGCTCGTTCACCATCTGCTCGACCAGGCCTTTGATTTCAGAGTTGCCCAACTTGGTCTTGGTCTGCCCTTCGAACTGAGGGTTGGGCAACTTCACCGAGATGACGGTGGCCAGACCTTCGCGCGCGTCTTCGCCGGTGGGCGTTTCTTTCAAGTCTTTCCACTGTTGGCTTTTCTCGGCGTACGAATTGATGGTGCGGGTGAGCGCCGCCTTGAAGCCCGAGAGGTGCGAGCCGCCTTCGTGGGTATTGATGTTGTTGGCGAAGGTGAAAATGCGCTCATCGTAGCCGTCGTTCCACTGGAGGGCGATTTCGAGCCCCACGTTGTCTTTCTCGGCCTTGAAATAAACGACCTTCTCGTTGAGCGGCACCTTCGACTTATTCAGGTACTCGACGAAGCTGACGATGCCTCCGTCGAACTTGAAGTCGTGCGACTTACCGCTGCGCTCGTCGTTGATGGCGATGCGCAGGCCGGCGTTCAAAAAAGCCAACTCGCGCAACCGCTGCGAGAGGGTGTCGAAGTTGTACTCGGTCACTTCGAAAATGGTGGTGTCAGGCTTGAATGACACTTTGGTGCCGCGCTTGTCGGTGGTGCCAATTTCAGCCACCTTTTGCTGCGGAGTGCCGCGGGCGTACTTCTGTTGGTGCACCTTGCCACCGCGCTGAATTTCGACGTGCAGCCATTCTGAGAGCGCGTTGACACACGACACGCCGACGCCGTGCAAACCGCCCGACACTTTGTAGGCGCTGTTTTCGAATTTGCCGCCCGCGTGCAGTTTGGTCATCACCACGTCGACAGTGTCCATACCGATGACGGTGGGGTGCGGCCCAACGGGAATGCCGCGCCCGTCGTCACTCACCGTGATGGAATTGTCGACGTGAATGGTGACTTCGACTTGGGTGCAGAAACCAGCCAGCGCTTCGTCGACCGAGTTATCGACGACTTCGTAGACCAAGTGATGCAGGCCGTAGCTGGCGGTGTCGCCGATGTACATGCCGGGGCGCTTGCGAACTGCTTCCAGACCTTCGAGAACGGTGATGGAAGCAGCGCCGTATTCAGCGGGCTTCGAGGACAGTGTGCTGGTGTTGATGTCGTTTTCCATCGATGGTTTTCGAAGCTGCCGCTGTGCTTGACCGGCCAGAATTGGGCCTCTTTTCGCGGCAAAAAGAGCGCTTTAGCTCCTAGCATTTTCGAGGCGATTTTCCTTGCCCAAATGCATGTTTTTTCGGTCTTTTTTGTGCTCCCTTGATCGTCGAAAAACCCTTTCAAAACAGTCGGTTATAGGCTTTCAGCGGTTCTGGGCAACAGTTCGGTAGAGCGCTTGCGAAAAGCGTCTGAGCGTCTGAGCGTCTGAGCGTCTGAGCGTCTGAGCGTCTGAGCGTCTGAGCGTCTGAGCTTGGCTTTATAAAAATGACAACTCTCTGATATTTTTAGTCAATTGTTTTTATTGCTGCTGCGAATGGACCGGTAAGTGCTCGTCGACGGCTGTCACCAGCGATTCGAAAACCTGCCGGTTCGCGAACAGGTGCGCGGGCAGCAAAATTTGTTCGTTTGACGTGGTGAGTATCAACGCGTCGCGGTTCTTCCCCCTGCGGCGGGCGCTTTTGATGGCCGAATACGGCAGGGCGAGCTCGCCGCCGAAAGGCCGCGCCACCGTCATTGCGGTGCCGCTGAATGTAACGCCCCACCCTGCCCGCGGGCGCAGGCGAAAAACGACATAAAGCATCGCCAGCATCAGCAAACCCACCACCGAGGCACGCACCCACCCCAACGGTTCGCTGCCGTCTCGCGCGCCCTGCAGCGCTTGAGCGACGAGCAGCACTGACAAGCCCGCACCCGCGAAGAAGAGCAGGCGCCAACGCAGGGGGTGGTACGGAATGAAAACGGGAGTGGCCGAGCTCATGCGTGTGAACCTGACGTAATTACGAATCAGCTCCCGCGCCAGCAAGCACGAAGACACTTTGGACACCTTGAACGCTTCGCTGTTACAGGCCTGAACCACCATGCTCGAAAATTTGGACCCTGCTCAATTCGGCCAAGATGAACTGTGCTTCGGCTGCGGCCCCAAGCACCCCATTGGCTTTCATTTGCGCTGCGAGCGGGCTGACGGAGGCGTGGTGGCACGCTTCACTCCCGGCACGCAGTTTCAGGGGCCTCCGGGCATCATGCATGGAGGCTTGGTTTCCACCTTGGCCGATGAAATCGCCGCGTGGACCATTCTCGCCATGGCGGGAAAGTTCGGCTTCACCGCTTCGTTTCAGGCGCGCTTTCACAAGCCGGTGCGCATTGGCGTCGAAGTGTTGGGGAGGGCCAAAGTCGTGAAGCAGAGCTCGCGCGTGCTCTATGTCGACTGCGAGTTGCTGCAGAAAGAAGTGCTCTGTTTCAAAGGGGAGTTTTCGTTCGTGGTGCTCGACAAGCAGGGCGCCGAGAAGATGTTGGAGGGGCCATTGCCACCTGCGTGGGAAAAGTTCTGCCGCTGAGCGTGCACCCAGGCGGTGCATGAATGTCAAAACCTTACCGGCGCTCGCGAGAGGGGCGGCTGAGGCCTGAGAGCGGCGAGAAAACGACGCTCTCAATGGCTTCGGTGAAGGCGGTGGTGGCCGCTTCGAGGTCGTACAAGTCGCCCACCAGGTAACCGCCGCCGAAGTTCGTCTCGGTCGGAGGCCCAAAATATTTCGCCAATTTTACGTTCGCCGACTTGAGCGCGGCGTCGAGGCCTACCGTCGACTCCACCGGCGGCGCAATGAGATAGGCCAAAGGCTCGCCCGGTTGAATGCCAGCCAGTGGCGCCAAGTAGCGGCCGGTTTGTGAAATCACCTGCGGAAAGAACGCCGGCGCTGGCGTGCCTTCGAAAGCATAAAAACAAATTTGAGTGGCGAGGGCTTCGCGCAGCGCCCACAGCCCTTCTTTCACTTCGTCGGGGTCGGCGCCGGCCAGCACTCCCAAGATTTCGCCCGAGAGCGGGCCTGAAGCGTGTGCCGAGCCGGCATAAAATGACTTGGCGTAGACGACGTCGACTTCAGCGAACTTGGTGGCGTGGTCCAACGCTGCATAGAGCGAATCGTCTTGGTCGCACGTCACCAACCCAGCTGAACAGTGCGCGGCGCCCATACCCAGCGCTTTGCGCAAGCCCGGGTCGACTTGCTCGATGAGCCGTACCGACAGCAGCTTCGGCCGCAGCGGAACCAGCGCTTTCATATCAACTTCACTCCGCCGCCCTGCGCCGCGAAGGTGCGCTTGAAGAGCTCGGCGCACCGCACCGCCGCCTGCTCGGGAGGAAACCCCAAAGCACGCACATTCGAAATGCAGTCTTTCTCGGCATTGTCCTGCCCCAGCTTGGGCCCGTATGCCGTGTAGATAGACAGGGAGTCGCCAGTGCCCAAACCGGGCCTTTCACCGACGATAATCAACGTCGCCTTCGCACCCGTCAACACGCCAATGTCGTCTTGCACGCCGATGCGCGCCTGCCGAACGAAGAGCGGTTTGCCAATACGAAACCCCGCCGCGGGCAACGTCGACTGCAGCGCTTTTACCAACGCCGGCCCATACGCGAGCACCGCCATTGCCGAGAGCCCGTCACCCGCGATGATTTGAATGTCGACGCCATGGTCTGCTTCTTTTTCGCACCTCGCGCGCGACGCCTCGTCGAGCCGCCGCCCATGGTCGGGGTGAAGTAAAAATTCTTCGTGGTTTTGGCAGCGTGTCTTCAGCGCCAGCCAACCTTGCGCGGCGGGCCAGTCTTCAGGCACTGCGCTGTGCACCGCGTCGAGTGCCGTCGCATGGTCTTCACGCAAACCCAAATAGCTCTCGGTCAAATAGCGCGTGCCGGTGCGGCCTTGCACAATGCGCGAAGGTGTTGAACGTTTCAGTTTTTCGATACTGCTCGGTAACTTCGGAGCAGGTAGCGGCCTCTGCTTCGGCCCCCGGCTCCACACCGGCGACTCTTCGGTCGGCGACTCAACCAAGCCGCGTTCTTTCAGTGTTTCGACGACCGCTTCACGCACCAAGCGGGTCAACGTGTCAGTGTCGAGGGGCGCGCTGCTCATGCCCGCTCCATTTCGAACACCGAAGCATCGCCAGCGCGGTGGGTCAGCTTGCCGTTGCGCCACAACCCAAAACGCTCGAGCCATTCTTCGAATTCAGGCGCGGGGCGAAAGCCGTAAATTTCGCGCAGCGCCGCGTTGTTGTGAAACGACGTCGTTTGGTAATTGAGCATTACGTCGTCGCCCATGGGTATGCCCATCAAGTAATTCACACCGGCCGACGCGAGCAGCATTTCCAAATTTTCTTGGTCGTTCTGATCAGCCACCGCGTGGTTGGTGTAGCAAGCGTCGCACCCCATCGAGATGCCCATCAACTTGCCCATGAAATGGTCTTCTAACCCGGCGCGCGTAATTTCTTTGGCGTCACGCAAATATTCAGGGCCAATGAAACCCACCACGCTGTTCACCAAGAATGGTTTGTAGCGGCGCGCCAGGCCGTACGCGCGGGCCTCCATCGTCACCTGGTCGGTGCCATGGTGCGCATTGGCGGACAGCGCGGTGCCCTGCCCGGTTTCGAAGTACATCACGTTGGGCCCTTGCGCCGTGCCTTCGCGCCGCGCCAAGTCGTACGCTTCGTCGAGCAGCGCCACCGAAATGCCAAAATTGCGATTGGCGCCTTCACTGCCGGCGATGCTCTGAAACATCAAGTCCAACGGAGCTCCCGCGCGCACCGCCGCCATCTGCGTCGTCACGTGCGACAACACGCAGTTTTGCGTGGGAATGCGGTAGCGCCGCATCAACTCTTTCACCGCGCGCAAAATGTCGACCGTGGCCTGCGTGTCACCTGTCGACGGGTTCACGCCGATGACCGCGTCTCCGTTGCCGTAAGACAACCCGTCTTTCACCGCCGCCAGCACGCCTTCGACATTGTCGGTGGGGTGGTTGGGTTGCAGGCGCGAAGCGATACGGCCCTTCAAACCCAGCGTGTTGTTGCAGCGCACCACCACGCGAATTTTTCGGCCTGCCGTCACCAGGTCCATGTTGGACATCAGCTTGGCGGCCGCGGCGGCCATTTCAGGCGTCAACCCGGGCGAAATGCCTGCCACGTCTTCACCAGTGGTGCGGTCATCGAGCAGCCACTCGCGCAATTCAGCCACTGTCCACCCCGCCACTTGCTGGTACGCGTGGTGGTCGAGCCCGTCTTCTACCACCCGCGTCACTTCATCTTTCTCGTACGGCACAGCGGGGTTTTCACGCAGCGTCTTTAACTGCACGTCGGCCAGCACCCACTTCGCAGCCGCCATTTCGCGCATGCTGTTCGCCGCCAAGCCGGCTTGACGGTCGCCACTGCGCACCTCGTTGGCTTTGGCCAACACCTGTTTCAACGACGAAAAAGTGAAGTGCTCGCCGTGCACCCGCGCAGAAAAAGACACGGGCCAGTTCTCTTGCCGATGGGCGTTCGAGTCAAGCCCTCAGCACGGCGAAATCAGCGCAGCCGCCAGGCGATACCCGCGAGCTCTGCGAGCACTTGGGGGTACGTCGTCATGCCCAATTGGGAGCCCGCGACGTCGACCCACGTACCGAGCGGCACTTCGATGAAATCACTCGCGGTCAGCCCAGGCCTCGTCTCGTCGCCTTTGAGCAACCGGCCCAGCAGCTCGACGTCAAAGGCCCAGCGCGCGGCGAACGGTTTTTCGAGCGCTGACTCCAACGCCGGCGTGTGCGCAAAAAGCTTGGCTCCGCATTGCGTGTCGTAAACGGGCAGCCTCAAAATCAACGAAGCAGCGGTGGCGAAAACACGGCCGGCGTAGTGTCGAGCTGGCCGGCGGCGAATGTCTCGGCCCAAGAGCGCCACGCGCGAGGCGAGCACGGCCTTCGCATGAGAAGCTTCGAGCACTTCGAGCAGCGAGAGCATTTCTTCAGCCGGCGTCGCTCCGTCAGCATCGTAGTAGCCGACGATTTTCGCGCCGTCGTGAAGCGCTTTTTTCAAACCCGCCCGCACCGCTTCGGCCTTACCGCCGTTGACGTCGAGCCCGAGCACTTGCGCACGTTCTCCAAGCGAAGCGCAAAGCGCCTTCAGCACTGGCCGCGTGTCGTCTTTCGAGCCGTCGTCGACGAAGAGCAGCCTGAAACGGGGCGAGCTCTTGATGAACGGCTCGAACACCCCGGGGCGCAGGCGTTTCGCCTCGTTGTCGTTTCTCACGAGCATTGACCCCTCTGCGTAGAAAATTCTCACGAGCATTGACCCCCCAGGGGTGAGGTTTCTCAGGGGCATTGACCCCTCTGTCACGCGTGACGCGGCTAAGGCCTCCCGG
>JAIBBR010000034.1 GCA_019694575.1 Myxococcaceae bacterium | reverse complement strand
TGGGACACGTTACAGTCTGTTTTCACCGCGTGGCTCCTTTCCGATTCTGAAAAGCGTCGAAACTCTTCAGTTATCGGCAGAAGTCACGCGGTGTTCCCTCTCCCCCCGGTGACCGATACGGGTTAGATTCCCGTGTGAGGAACGCAGCCCATTTTTGGTCGCTGACGGCGAGCGCACCCACTCAATGAACGGGCTGGCTTGAACGCCGCAGCAGCGCTCCTCCTACTTCGGCCACCAGCACACCGGCGATGATGAGCGCACCTCCGACGTATTCTCGCTGACCGAGCACCTCGCGGCCCGTACCCGCAGAATACAGCGCCGCGAACACCGGCTCGAGCGAGAACATCAGCGCCGCCTTCACCGCCGAGGTGCGCGCTTGCGCCCAGGTGTAAATGCTAATCGCGACCGCCGTGGCCAGCACGCCCGTGATGGCCACGGCGAGCCACAAATCGCGCGACGGTGACACCTGGAGGTCGACGAAGGGCAGGCACAGCAACGCCAGCAGCGCCACACCGGTGAGCTGCGCAGTCACCAGCGCAATCGGAGCGTGCGCTGGCCCCCACTTCTCGGTGAGTGCGATGTGCATCGCATAGGCGAAAGTACACAGCACGGTGAGGCCGTCACCCAGGTTGAGGCCCGACCCGTCGGTACCGGCGTTGGTGAGAATGAACAGACCCGCCACCGCGATACCGGTGCCGAGCATCGCCACCGCCTTGGGCCGCCGCTTCGACAGCCACCACGACGCAAACGGCACCATCACCATGCTCAAACCGGTAATGAAGGCACTGCGCGACGGCGTGGTGTGCTTGAGCCCCCAGGTTTGAAAAATGAAGCCCAAAAAGAGAAAAACCGAGAGAAAAAAGCCGGTACGCCAAAGCGCGGCCGACCTGAGCGCGCGACGGGCAATCAACGCGGTGACGGCAGCTCCCAAAGCGAAGCGCATCGCCACGAATGACACCGGGTCGGCCAGCGCCATCGCGTCTTTCACCGTGACGAAGGTGACGCCCCACAAAAGGGTGATGGCGAGCAACGCTCCGTCGGCGATGAATGGGTTGCCAGCGCGTGACGAAAAAGGCGCCGCCGCCGCGCCCTCAGTGCTCATCGGGCACCGGCTCGCGCCGCGCTGCTTGCGTTTCGAGCTCAGCCACCAATTGCGCTTCGATTTCCAACCCACGCACCCACACCCGCGACTCGATGAAGGCTACTTTGCCCGCGTCCCACACGGCGACGGCGCACAACCGCGACGCCTTGTCGAACGCTCCGGCCACCGCGCCTTCAGAACACCATTTAATCAGCGTGCTCACTGCAGGCGTGCGGCCCCGGTCTCCCAAGAACGTCACCAATGGGCTCACTTCATCGGCGCGCAGGGTGCGTACCGTGGGCCGTAGCATGCGCGCGCGCAGCCACGCCGTCTGCGGCGCCATCAACCCGGTGCGCAGGGCGTCGACGGCTTGGTGAATTTTGGGGTTCTGCAACCAGCGATGCCCGGCCCAAATGCCGCTGCGGGTGATTGAACCAATGCGCCACAGGGTACGGCCCCGGCGCACCGCGACGGCACGGCCCAAGGCTTCTGCGGGCAGCACGTCAGCTTCACCCCAGTACGTCGACGTCTGCAGCGGCTCGGGGCATGTCACCAAATGGGCCACCAGCGTGCCGTCTTGACGCAACAAAATCGCGATGTCGCCTTTTTCAAGGCTCCGTTGGCTGCACCGGTAAATCTTCAACTTATCTCCGCTGCGCAACAGCGGAGCCATGCTGCGGCCGCGCACCGCGAGCCACACGGTGGCGCCTTCGGGGCTGGCCTTCAGGACTTGTGCGACTTCATCCATTTCGCACCCAGTCGGCGATGAAGCGGCCCGCAGCGGGGTGTTTGCGAAAGGCGAAGGCGCGCACGCCTACCTGCGCCGCGGTGGCAGACAAGCGGCCGAACGCCTCGGTAGCGCTGAGCTCTTCGGCCACGAATGGTCGGTACGTTTGAGTCAACAGCGCTGGCAATACCGTGCTCGTGTTGACGGGTTCAATGCGCTCGAAGGGCTCTTTGCGCAGCACGAGAATCGATTTGAGCTGCGCGACTTCGGGCGTGGGTGTGCATTGACCGTCAGAGCGAAACGGAGTGCCGTACACGCGCCCGTCGGGGAAGAGCGCGCAGATTTCGTCAGAAAGCAGCCGGGCACCTCCGTATTCGACGGCGAGGGTTGAGAACGTGGTCTTCCCTGCTCCGCTCAAGCCGAGCGCAACCACGGCTTGCTCGCCAACGGCGATGCCGGCGCTGTGTGCGAGCACTGCGCCAGCCCGGGCCAACGCCACTTGGTAAAGCACCCGCAGCGCGAGTTCTGCGGGGTACAGGGTGTCAGGCAGGTGCGCTTCAAGCGTATTGCCCTTGAGCGCGACACAGCCGTCACTCGAATGCTGCGCCTTGAGTGGCCGCGCGCCCGGTGAATGCGTCGCTACGCGCTTCAAACAGAAATCGGCCGCTCCCTCGGTGATGAAGGAACGGTGCAAACAACGGTCACCGGCGAGCGCGAGTACAGAGTCGTCGACTTCGACCTTAAATGGCCCACACCAAAGCAACGTCACGCGTCAGCACGTAAAGTCACAAAAACCACCGCAGTCTTGTTGGCCTTCGGGGCATGTAATCGTCAGCAGAGAAGGAGCCTCAAGACGCACGGTCTCCAAAGTCGGCTTGCGATACGGCTTCTTCTGAATAGAGGCCGGCTTCTCTGGGTTCACGGCTGCTGCCATACGAATACCTTTCCACTTCCGTCGACGCGGTCAGATACCACCAAGTCGCGTTTACCGTCACCATTGAAGTCACCACTGGAGACGTTGGACATGAAGCCACTCGTGACAGAAAGAAGACGCGACTGCCAGAAACCCGCGCCCGCGTTGAGGTCGAACTCTTGCCCACTGAGAGCGCGTTGCACAAAGAGCCACGCACTGCCGTTGACTGACTGCTCGGTAATGAGCAGGTCACGCCGGCCATCACCAGTGAAGTCGGTGGCCTGAATGTCGTGGCCAAAGCCGCACTGCGCCGAGGGCGTCACCACGTTGCAACCAGTTCGGGGTTGAATGGTGAGCGTCGGCGTGGAGGGAAAGAGCGCACCCACGCGGTCGGCATAGACGAACACGTTGCCAATCGCCGAATGGCCCACGACCAAGTCGGTCGCCGCGCCGCCAAAAAGGTTGTACTGGCCAACCGCGCGCGCCCCGTAGCCCAAAATGGAGTCAGCCGAGTCAGGCGTCGGCGGCGCCATCGTCTGCAGTGACTGATCAGGGTTCGCCATGTCAGTGCCCGTGGTGAACACGGTGCCCGCTCCCGCATCGGCCACATTCTGCGATGAGAAAATGAACAGCTTATTCGAGCGTTGGCGCGACGCCGGAATTGAAAAGTCAGCAAAGCCACCGTCGGGGGAGGCCTGGCCAATCGTGCTCATGCCGCCGCGGTTTCTACCCAAGAACGCCTGAGCCGGGGTGGTCGGCCCCGAGAAGACCCGGTCGGCAGTGGTGGGCACGTTGACCGGTTGCGCGAGCATTTTCCACGCGGCGATAGAACGGCCGTAGAAGAGATACACATTGCCGCGATCGCCATTGGCGCGGGGAGCCGCCATCAAGATCTCGTCTAGCCCGTCACCGTTGATGTCGTCGATGATTTGCGCGGTACGACCGAGCTCGTTACCGACGATGCCCTGAAACTTGATGACGTTCGAAGCGCCAAGATCGAGCGTGGCTCCGGTACCGGTACCGAAGAACAAGTAGACAAGTGAACCACCACGGGCCCCCACCAATACGTCGCTCTTCGCTCCCGAAGCGTCATCGCCCACGTTGCCCATCGACACGTCGCCGCCGAACACGTGCGCGGCCACGGTGGGGCTGCCACCATCAGGGTTGGCAGTGCAGCTTGGGCAGCTAATCGCCTGCCGGTTGCCGCTGCTAAGGCCAGCGGCCGAGCCATAGTAAACGTACGCGATGTTGCCGGTGTTCACCGCGTTGTCGGTGCCCACCACGAGATCGTCGAAGTTGTCGTTGTTCACGCTGCCCTTCGACGACATCACAATGCCGAACAGACCAGCGGTTGCACCGCCGTCGGGCAAGCCGGGGTTGCTCAGCACCGTCGCCGCCAACGTGTTGTCGACTTTGACACCCGCCACGAAGGGCGAGTAGTTGCCCACATCGTCGCGGGCTCGCACGTACACGTAGTACGAGTTCAAGTTCTGAGCGGCCGCGAGCCCGGGGTTCGAAAGCAACGGCGGCACATCGAAGGTCAAGCTCAGCGGGTCGGGCGGGTTGACGATGGCTTGGGGAAAAGCCTTCGTTCCGCTGAAGAATTCATCGCTGCTCGCCAAACCACCCGAGGCCACCACCGCCGTCGTCCACCGCACGTCGTACGCCACGGGTTGATCGCCGGCGCTCGCCGAAGCACCGTCGTCAAAGGTACCCGACCAGCTCGTCGAGAGCTGGGCGGTACGCTCTTGGCCCACCACCAACGAAGCCATCGGGTTGGTCGCCCCCGGAGCGAGCACGTCGACCTTGGCGTTGGCAGTCGTGGTCACCACGTTGCCTGCTTGGTCGCGCACTTCAACGGCCAGTTGCCCTTGTGTGCCTTGCGGCAACGTCACCGGAATGGTGATTTGACCATCAGCGGCGATGGCTTGCGGGCCCGCGCGTACCACGCCGTTGTAAACGACGCTCACCGTGCCGCCAATGGCGCCCGTCACCGTCAACACTTGGTTGTATTGCGCATCGGCCATGCCGGTCTGCGTATCGGCCACATAGGCTGGGTTGGCTGGTGCCACGAGGTTGGCGTTGTTGGGGTTCACAAAGAACAGGTTCGCCGCCGACGGGCTCACTCCAGTCACCACCGGGTCGGTCAAGTCGACCGTGGCATCGACACGGTCACTGGTGGGCTGCCCCACGTTCATCTGCGCTTCGAGAGAGTGCGTTCCCGCCGCCAACTGCAGGGGAAAGCTGAAGTTACCCATCGCATCGGTGGTAGTCGATGCAAGCAGCGTCTGGCTGCCCATGGGGCCGGTATAGAGCGCGACGGCCTCGTTGAAACAGTTCGCACTGTTGCCGGTGAGCGTGTAGTCGAGCACTGCCGCCGTTGCCGGCACCGCGTCATTGCTCTTGTTCAAAAACACCGGGCTCGTCGCCGGGTTGGTCAACGTCACCGAGCAACCCATGCCCGCTACGCCGATGGTTTGGCTGCTTTGGCCTTTGTTGCCGGCCAAGTCAGTCACTTCGGCGCGCACGACAACTTGTGTTCCCGCGGGGTAGGTCACGGTACCTGAAGCCACGCCGGCCATGTTGATCGGTAAGGTGTCGAGCTGAGCGTCGGGGTTGGCGTCAGCCTTGGCAAAAATGACGGCGTTCAGCCCATTCGCGCCGACCACGTTGACCAAGGTCGAAATTGCAAATGACGGGTACGGGCTGCCGCCGGCGTTGGGGGTGACCAACGTCACCTGCGGAGCTTCGTTGTCGACAGTGACGTTGAACACCACCGCCGTACTCACGTTGCCCGCGGAGTCGGTCGCGGTCACCGTGACGGTGTACGCCAACGTGCCAGCAGACGACACGTTGAACACCGTAGAGGCCACTCCACCCGTGGGCGTCACGTCGACCATCTGGGTCGCTGCACCACCGAGCTGAATCTTCACGCCGTTGGTGCCCACGTCTGCCGGAACGAGCGCTGACACATTGAGCTGGTAGGCGGCCGCGACATCACCGTCATCGGCAATGCCCATTTGCGCCTTGTTGGGAGCAGTCAGCGTCACGGCGGGGGCCACACGGTCGACGCGCAACGTGACGAAGGCTTCGCTGTTGAGCGGGTCGGCCATTGACGGGTTTGAAGTCTTGTTGGTGTTGTTGGCACCGTCAGACGTTTCGACGACCAACGCGTAGTCAGCTTCGGTGGTGTTGGTCACCATGAGGCCCGACAAGGTGATCGCCGCAGAACCACCCGCCGAGCTACCTGTACCCGCCACCGCGTTATCACTCGTCTTGCGCACCGTCACCAAACGGCCATCGGGTACCCCCATCAAGCTGATGACCGCCACTGGAGCGCCCGTCGCCTGCTCTGCGGCATTCAATTTTTTGTCATTGTTGGTGTCGTTCATGAAGGTGACCGCCGTTACCTTGGGGCGCACGCTGTCGACGACGAATGCATTGTAGTCACCCGTGTCGTGGCTGGTGCCGATGGTGAAGACCGGCTTCAGCTTGTAAACACCGTCGGGAAAAGTGAATGACGCCACGGCCTGCGCCACCATGTTGGCAAGCAAAAAGCCGCTGCCGTCAGGGCAAGCGCCCATGGTGGCTCCAGCAATTTGCACGTCACTGCAAATCGCGGCCACCGCACCCACCGGCAAATTGGGAGAGTACGAGAGCGCACGCTGTACGCCAGGCGTCGCAAGGTCTAAATCGAGGCCCACGTTCAACACCGAGTTGTTGACCGGCTGGGTGATGGCCGGCGTCGACAGGTTGACGATGATGATCGTCGACACCTTGGTCTTGTTACCGGCACCATCGTCGATTTCGGCATCAATGGTGACCTGTTGGCCCGCGCTGTCGGGCAGCGACACCACGTTGAAACGAAGCACACCCATGCTGTCAGTGGTACCGGTCGCCAGTGTCGAATTGCTGCCCGCGACTGACAACGTCACTATTTTACCCGCGCAAGCGGCCGACGACGCAACCTCAAAGGCATATTGCAAGTCGGGCATGCCGGCGTTCAAGTCGGCCGTGCGACCGAGCGAGGCCGGGCTGCTCGAGGGCAGCGTGAATACCAAGGGGCAACCCGTCGACGGGTTCACCACAATGGTCTCTGAATCAATTGACGACACATTGCCCGCCGCGTCGGTCACTTCAGCTTCGACCAACTGCGTACCCGGCAAGAAGTTCGCGCTGCCCGTGGCCATGCCATTGGCCACCGCCAGCTGGCCAAGCAACCGGCGCGTGCTGTTGAGCGTGGTGAACATGCTCACCATTTGCCCGTCAGCGCCGGTCACGTTGACTGAAAGAGGCAAGGTAAACATCATGTACGGTCCACCCGCCGCCGTCGGAGACACGATGTCGACCGTGGGCTTGTCGAAGTCAACCGTCACCATTTTGCTGTCGGTGGCAGAATTGCCCGCGGCGTCGCGCGCGGTCGCGGTCACCGTGTACTGCACCGTGCCCGCGGCGGGCACGTCGAAGTCACGAGACACCGCGCCATTCGACGGCGGCACCGCTCCGGTGGTCTGCTGATGGGTACCGTCGGTAATCGCAATTTCAATGGTGGCCACGTCGCCCGTCGCCATTGCCAACGTGCGCAGTTGGAACGGCGTATTCATCATGTCGGCGTCGTCAGCAGGCCCTTGTATCAACTTCGAGGGCGACGTCAGTGACACCGCGGGGCCGGTGCGGTCAATCGTCAGCGTCACCTGCGAGGCGGGGTTCACCGTGGTGTCGTTGGTCTTGCCATTCGCCGTCACCTGGGCGAACAAAATGAACGAACCGTCCATACCGGTGGGCAACGACAACGTCACGTTCGCGGCGCCATTTTCAACCGTGCCGGTACCGACCTCGGCTCCGCTGCCACTCATGTTCTTCACCGACACCGTGCCGCCCTCACCGTCTGTCACCGCGAGCTGCGCCACCACCTGCGTCATACCTGGCAACTCCATGGCGTTGAGCGTTTTGTCGTTGTTCGCGTCGCCTTGAAAGGTGAAGGCCGTCACTTTCGGCGTCGCCGACATTTCGGTGCGCACCACCGTAATCGTTTCGGTGCCCGTGCAGCTTTTGCCCTTTTGCAACACCGTGGCCGTGAGCAAATTGGCGCCCACCTCGAGCGGCACCGCCGAGAACGACACGCTGTCACCGTTAATCGCACCGTCAACGGGCGCGTGATAGTCAGAAGCCGCGACCAGGCGCGTCTTCAACTTGGCGCTCTCGAGGTCGACGGTGCCCCCGCTCTTGTTCTGAACTTTGAGGGTGACGTCGGCCGACGCTCCCACCATCGCGCCATCGGTCGGCGCAGTGAAGCTGACCAGCACGTCTTCACACTCTTCAGGAGGAGAATCGCAGCCGTGGCAACCCGCGGCCACCACCGACAACGCGCCGAGCGCCAAAGTGAACTTCATTCGCAAACCTAACCGCAGCATTGCCTTCCCCCTTCGAGGTGAAGCCAGCAACTGGCCTTGCGAGCCGGCTCCCAATTCGTGACGACGCACCGCTCGCACATTCACGAGACGACGAGAATATTTTTACCTATCAAGACCCCAATAAACTTCAGCGTGTCACTCGCGCACTGCTCGCGAGGCACTTCGAATTCTTCACACAATGTATCGACAATTTGCTCCACCGAACGCCGGCCGTCGATCAATTCGACGATACGGCCCCCCACTTCTGATGGACCACCTTCGTCTTTGAAAAGATGCAATGTCTCGTCGGAGCCCACCGCTACCCACGTGTCGCCAACCTTTTGCACCAACGTGTCTGTTTTGATGCGCGGAATCTGAGCCAAGTTTTCACCGACTGCGTCAGTCATCGATAGAATGCGCGGTGTACTGCGAAGCCCCCACCGGCACAAGAACTTGCTTGTGTTTTCAATAACTTCACCCCAGCCCACCCCAAAACCGGCTCATTTGCGATCGCTCGCCACCCAAGCGGCGCTGGCCACGAAACCCAACGCCCACCACAGCAAAACCCACACTTCATAGCGGGTTTCTGCCAGTGAGCCGATGGTCAATGCCGCGCCATCGCCATAGAGCGCCCGCCGCAAACCTTCGACACAAAAACGCATGGGGTTAATCGTCATCAAAGCCGAAAGCACCGGCCCCGCGCCTTTCAAGGGGAAAAGGCCCCCCGACAGCACCCACGCGGGTATCAGCACCACGCTCATCAACGCCAGGTAGGCAGGCTGAGAGTCGAGCCACAGCGCCATCGTCAAGCCGGCCGCCGCCATCGCCAGCGACGAAACCAGCATCACCGTCACCAAATAAAACCAGTCGACCCCCGCCACCTGCGCTCCAGCAAAGGGCAACAGCAGCAAAAAAGCGGCCGCCTGCATCAGCGCGATGCTCACCGCGCCCGCGCACTTGCCCATCACCAACGCCCAGCGCGAGCCTGGCCCTGCCATCACCGCGAGCAGAAAGCCTTGCGCCTTGTCGTCGATCACCGTCACCGTGGCGTAAATGCACGAGAAGAGCAGCACCATCGCCAGCACGCCGGGAAAAAAGTACTGCGCGTAGTCGAGGTCTTCCATACCTGGCAGGCGAAAGCTCGAGCGAAAACCCGACCCAATCACCAACCAAAAAATCACCGGTTGCAACAACGCACCGACCACGCGGCTGCGTTGCCGAAAAAACCGCTTCACATCGCGCGCCCACAGCACCCGCACCGTCGCCCATTCGGCTGCCGCGTTCATGGCTGCCCCTCGGTGCGAATGGTCATTGGCTCGGGCTCGTTCGAAACGCGCGACGACAACGCTCGGCCCGTGAGATGAAAGAAAACATCGGCCAACGAAGGAGGCCGCAATGTCACGCCCTTCACTGTGCCCCTGTCAAGCGCTTCGAATACCCGGGGTATCAACGCGTGCCCTTCGGGGTGCTCGATACGCACCGTGTTGTCGACAACCCGGGCGTCGACCTTGAGCGACGCACGCAGCACCGCCGCGGTGACGTCGGGCGACTCGACCTCGAGCGTCACCACGTCGCCGCCCACGTACCGCGAAAGCACGGCGGTGGTGTTGGTCACCAGCTGCTTGCCTTCGTCGAGCACCGTGAGACGATCGCACTTTTGTGCCTCATCGGGCCGGTGTGTCGACACCAACACCGACAAGCCTTCTTGCATGCGCAGCCGGCTCACCTGCACCCAAAAAGTTCTGAAAGCCGCTTCATCGAGGCCTGACGTCGGCTCGTCCATCAGCAAGAGCTTGGGGCGGTGCAACAGCGCGCGCATCAGCTCGAGTCGGCGTTTCATGCCACCCGACCAGGTGACGACGCGCTCGTCGGCGCGATCGACAAGCCCCGCCACCTTCAACAATTCTGTCACCCGCTCGTTCAACCGCGGCCCGCGCACCCCATAGAGCCGCCCGCTGGCGAGCAAATTCTCACGCGCGGTCAGCAAGTCATCGAGCGTAGCGCGTTGAAACACCACGCCCGCCTGCGCCCGCAACGCGTCATACGGAGGTGGCAACCGCGCGCCTTGAAACGTCACCGAGCCAGCCTGCGCATGCCACAGCCCCATCAAAATGCGCAGCACAGTCGACTTACCGGCACCATTGGGGCCAAGCACTCCAAACATTTCGCCCGGCGCGATGGCGAATGTCGCCCCATGCAGCAGCGTTCGCCCGCCACGGGTACACGAAAGGTTGTCGACCGCGAGGAGCTCCGTCACGAAAGCGCCGATTTAGCGCGGACCGCCGTCGAGACCCAAGGCTAGAAACAAGCCGGTAAGGTACACCAACGACGCGAAGAAGAACCTGCGGGCCCAGGTGGCCCCCAGGTGTTTCCACTGGCCGTAGAAGGCCATTGACCAGAAGCCGATGCCCAACATCACCGCCACCACCACGTAGCCGACACCGGCAATGCCCGTGCTGTACGGCAGCATGCTCACTGGCCACAGCAACGTGCTGTAGATGAGCGCGTGGTTGCGGGCGACATCGTCACCCAATTCGAGCGGCACGTTGGTCAACCCAGCACGCGCATATTCTTGCTTGCGAAACAACGCGATGGCCAAAGAATGCGGCAGCTGCCACACGAAGAGAATCATGAACAGCGCCCAACCAGGTGACGAAAGCGAACCGGTCGCGGCGGTCCACCCCATGAGCGGAGGCAACGCACCGGGCACCGCTCCCACCACAATCGCCCAGTGGGAGCGCGCCTTGAGCGGGGTGTAGAGCAACACGTAAGACGCCATCGCCATCACGCCGAGCAGCGCGGTCAACGCATTGGCGCCCATGAAGAGCAGCGGCAAGGAAACGGCCGTTAAAAACCAGGCGAACATCAACGCCACGGTCGGGTCTAACCGGCCCATCGGCAATGGGCGCCGTTGGGTGCGGGTCATCAGCGCGTCGATGTCGCGCTCCCAATAACAATTGAAGGCATTCGCCGCGGCCACGGTGCCGGCAGTGCCGAGCAGCGTCAAAAGCCAGGTGCTCACGCTGAGCGAACGGCCCGAGAGCCACATGCCGCCCGCAGCGGTGAAGAGCACCAAGCCCGACAGCCGAGGCTTGGTAAGCGACACCAAGTCAGCCACGGCCACGGTGCGCTTGGGAGCGAGCGCTTGTGCCGTCAATTCCATTGGCTCAGCTCTCACGAGGCGGTCTCGAGCTTGGGTAACCCGTCACGCACCGCGACGCCCGGGGCACCTGCTACCCGATGTGCCGGCCGCGCCAACCACACCAGCGAAACCAACCCGCCGAACAGTGCGATGCCCAACGAAGAGTGCACGGTCATCACCGCGATATCGCGTGACGACAGCACCGAAGCGAACCCGAGAACGATTTGCAACACCACACCGACGCCAAGCGTGCCGGCCAGGCGTTTGCTCACCGCCGAAACACCGGGCGCACGCAGCAAACCAACCGCCAAAGCAATCACCCCGATGCCGGCGAGCATGCCCAGCGTGCGGTGCACCATGTGAATGTGAGTGCCGAAATAAGTCTCTGACACTGGCCACAGCGCGCCCTGACACGTGAGCACTTCGAAGCCACACGCCAAGCCCGCTTTCAAATGCCGCATCACGCCGCCGGCCACCAGCTGCGCGAAGACGAGGCCCACCAAGGGGTAGATGTAGCGCAAGTACGCTCCGTCAGTTTCACCGCGCGGCAACGGCTTGTCTTCGGGGCGGGTCCAAAAGGCGAGCGACACCGTGAGCGCGAAAAAAGTGCTCGCCACCGCCAAGTGGGTCGACGACACATACCAAGGCAGTTTCATTTTCACGGTGAGCGCGCCGAGCAACGCCTGAATCACCACCAGCACCGACGCAACGATACCGGCCCCCACCAAGAAGCGCTCGCGCCGGCGGTGTTTGAAGAGCAGCGCCATCAGGCCAAAGGTCATCGCCCCGACGAAAGACGCCACCAACCGGTGGGTGTGTTCGAATTCTTTGCCGTTGACCATCTGCGGTATCCACTGGCCTTCGCACAGCGGCCAATCGGGACACGCGAGACCAGAACCGGTGGTGCTGACCAAGCCGCCAAAAACGGTGAGGGCGAAGGTGGCGATGGCCAGCGAGACAGCGAAGCGATGAACTCCCATTGGAGCGGCCTTTCGTACTGCGCGTGCGAGGCCGACCCTTACTCTTCTCGGCCGGCATGCGGCAAGCCACCCTTGTTGCCCAGCCTGCCTGGACTTAAGGCCCCCACTTAGTCTGTCTAATTGATTTTTGAGGCGCAGAGCCTTACTTCACACTCAACGTCAGCTTCGGATCAACCGCCGCGCCTTCAGTGACTTTGACCTTGGCGGTCACCGTGCCCAAGGTCTCGTGCCACGCTTCGACGGTGTACTCGCCGGGCGGCACCCCGGTAATGTCGAACTTTCCGTTGCTGTCGGTCGTCGCGAAGTACGCATTCTTCGAATAAATGACGTAGGCGGTCATCCACGGGTGGACATCGCATTTCAATTTCACCACGTCAGAGGCCTTGGGGTCTTTTTCGACAATGCGGGGGCCGGGAGGCTGGGCCACATTGAAGAGCGACTTTTCTTGGTCCTCCTTTTTGCCCCACGCGTGCACGTTGTGCATCGTCATGTCGCTGTTTTTCACGGCGATCTTCTGGCCCTCGACGGCGCCTTGCACATGCGGCACGTACATGCAGCCGTTTTGATTGACGCTCACCGGTGTGGTGGGTACCGGCCCCGCCGGCGCATCGAGCAGACGCACGTGCACATTGGCGAGCGCCTTGCCGTCTTTGCTGGCGATGAACGACGGATCATCGACCGCGCCCGTGCAGGCCGCGTCAGTACGCTCGATTTTGCGCAATTGAGGAGCGGTGCCTTTGAAGGTTACCGTACCCGCAACCGAGCCACCCGCCCAGGTGGGCAGGGTTGCCAACAAAGCGACTGCCATCAATGTGGTTTTCACGGTGAAGTGACTTACCCTACTGGGTGAAGCGCTTCATCTGCTCGGCACAGGCGCCGCGATCGTTCAGCTTGAGGTAGTCAGTAGCCAACGTTTTCAGCCGCTCTTTGCCGTCGGCGTCGGGCTTGCGAGAAATGAACGCCGCGTAATGGCAGTACACGTCTTCGAAATCACGGTCTGACTGGAGTGAACGCTCGAACGATTCTTTCGCGCTCTTGGCGTTGCCCTTGGCATCGTAGGCCAGCGCCAAGTCGTCGAAGGCGCGCGCCACCATGCCACTTTCGCCGTAGTACTCACTGGCCGCCTGCGCGAGATACTCAATCGCCTTGTCGAGGTTCTTCTTGTCGTCGCGGTAAATACGGCCCAACGCATAGCGCGCTTCGGGGTTCTTCGCCTTGGGGTCTTTCAACACCATTTCATAGGTGCGAATCGCGTCGTCGACACGCTTCTGCCGGTACTGCGCCTGGGCGAGCAAGGTGAGCAGCTTGGGGCTGCCGGGCACCAACTGCAGCGCCTTGTTGAGCGCGGCTTCGGCTTCTTTTTCGCCGCCCTCTTTCTTCATCAGCGCCTTGGCCAACTCGACGTGAAAGTGTGCCCGTTGCCCGTCCATCGCGATCGCCTTTTTAATTTCTACCACCGCGGCGTCGATGTTCTGCTCCCACACCAGGCGCTTGCCGCGAATCAGCAGCAGCTCGGGGTTCTGGTTGTCGAGGCCCATGGCCAGGTCTTCAGCCTTGGCCACTTCAGCGCGGGCCTTGTCACGGTCACGGCCCACGCCAGTCGCCTCTTCGAGCTCTTTTTGAAACTTGGTGTCGGGGTACAGCGGCAAGTCGGCAGCCACGCGAGAAACAAGCAGCGCCCGCACCATGTGGGCGGTCGCCAATTGCCGCGGCGACGGAGGGGGATCAGCATCAACCAACGCCTTCACCATTTTCGCGGCATTCACGTAACTGCGGCCGGGGTCAGGCTGATCGAGTATCAACAACGCCGAACCCAGCATCGAATCAGGGTGCGCCCGCTCGTACTTCAATGCGAAGGTGAAGTTCTTCGCCGCCTCGCCATCGAGCCCGCGACGGCGCTGCAACGTGCCCAACGCCGCATAAACACGCGGGTCATCAGAAGCAAGCTGCTGCGCTTGCTCCAAGCTTTCTTTGGCGCGGTCTAAATCGCCGCTGTTCATTTGAATGATGCCCAAGGTCAAATAAAGCAGTGAGCTCTTGCGGCCTTCTTGGTTGAACGCTTCGACTTTGCTGGCGAGCGCTTTGGCCGCTTCGTCGCTCTTGCCCGAATAGTGCGTAATCAGCGCTTGGGCTGCATAGAGGTGCGAGGAGTCTTCTTTCTCTTTGAGCCCCGCCTTGAGGTGCTCTTCGGCTTTGCGGCGCGCATCATCACCGCCACGGTGCTCACCCCAACGAATCGCCCAGGCATAAGCGAGATAACCGTGGGCTTGCACGCGGTTAGGGTCGAGATCGAGCGCGGCGCTGCCCAGCTCGCAGACCTTTTGGTAAGAGTCGTAGCTGTCGTGCTTTAGCTGATCAGTCGCTTGGCTGAGCAGCTTGTTCACCTTGCGGTTGCGCTCAGCGGTCTGCTTGCCCAAGTATGAATAACCGCCAATGCCCACCACGCTGCCAATGAGCAGCACGGGAAAAATCGCCTTGGCCCAACCACTGGGCCCCCGTTGACGCCGCATCACCGATGACGGCACTTCGCTAATTTCTGACGAAATCTCGTGTTCTTGTGTCTCGTAGTGCTGCCGTTTGACGGGGCGAGGCGCGGGCGCTGAGCCCTGGCTCTTGTGGGCCCTTTGGTGATGCGGAGCAGGCGGCGGCGCATGAGCCACCGGGGTGCCATTGGCCTGCGCGGCCACTTGGGGTGAAACACGGTCGACGACAGCCTGGTGCAACACCCCAGGGGCGTAGGCAGGTTGCGAGCCCGACGCGGGCGGAGGAGGTGGCGTGGCAGCCTGGGGCACGTCGACGTTGTTCGCTTTCATCGCTTCAAGCGTGTCGGCGTCAGAAGGGTCGATCTTCCACGCTTTGAGCAGGTTCGACTTGCCGGCGTCGACCTCGCCGTTCTTCACCTGCAGCACGCCGGTCATTCGCAAGGTGGCTTTGTCGTCAGGCGCCACCTGGAGCGCGCCCTGCAATTCTTCTAAAGCCTTCTTGTCTTTGCCTTGCTCGGCGTACACCCGCGCCAACAGCAACCGGGGGTCGGCCACATTGGGGTGCGCTTTCACACCCTTTTTGCAGACGACCATCGCCTCCATGAAGCGACCCATGCCCAAATAGGCTTCGGCCAAAGGCTTGTAAGCTTCTGAACCCGGGTCGGTCGCGAACGCGTGTTCTAGCTTGGCGAGCTCAGCCGGGCTCAACGTCTTCGTAGAGGGGGCAGCCATTTGAAATCTGGGAAATTTTTATGACACTCGCACGCCATGGAGTCAATTGAAGATACCTTGGGTGAACGTTGCTTGACTTGCCAAAAAGCGTCCACTATCAGCCCCTTGCCGTTTGCGACGGTGTAGCACCGGGGGTGTAGCTCAGTTGGGAGAGCGTCGCGTTCGCAATGCGAAGGTCGTCGGTTCGATCCCGTCCACCTCCACAGTTGTTCCAAAGCCGCTTTCGGGTCATTCCGGAGGCGGCTTTCGGTTTTTCAGGCAGCAATGACGCGTTCGGCCAACAGCGCGTCGACCTGGGCCACGTCGAGCTGCAATGTCTGCATCAACACCTCGCGGGTGTGCTGGCCCAAGGTGGGTGGCGCGAGTACCGTCGTGGTGCTGCTCACCGGCGAGCCAAGCAACTTGAGCGCTCCGGCAACGGGGTGCTCGACTTCAATCACCTTGCCGCGCGCGTGAAGCTGCGGGTGCTTCACCACTTCATCGACACGCTGAATGCGCCCCGCGGGAATGCCGTGCTCGCTCAAAGCCGCCACCCACGCATCGACGGTGCGCGTTTTGAAAATATCTTTCAACGCGCAAGACAGCGCGTCGCGGTGGCGCACACGCTCGGGGTTGGTTTTGAAGCGCGCGTCGGCCACCCACTCGGGCCTGCTCAGCAATTCGCAAAGCGCGACGAACTGCCCGTCGTTGCCTACCGCCAAATTGAAATAGCCGTCAGAGGCCTGAAAGGTTTCGTACGGCGCAATCGACGAATGCCGGTTGCCTTGCCGTGAAGGTTGGGTACCCGCGTTGAGCGCCGCGGCAGCGTGAAACGTCAGCACCGCCGCCGTGGCATCGAGCATCGATACGTCGAGAAAAGCACCTTCGCCCGTTTTCTGCCGTTGCAACAGGGCGAGCAACACTTGCTGAAAAGCAGCCATGCCCGAAAGCAAATCAGACATCGGCACTCCGACGCGCGTGGGAGCACCGTCAGGCATGCCCGTCATGTCTTGCAACCCCGCCAACCCCTGCACCACCGCGTCGTAACCGGGCAGCGACGAATATTGGGGCAAGCCCGCATGGCCAAAACCTGAAATCGAGCAGTAAACCAAGCGCGCATTTTCGGCGCGCAGTGTTTCGTGACCCAGCCCCAGCCGCGCGGCGACACCGGGCCGAAAATTCTCAACCACCACGTCGCTTTGGCGGGCGAGCGCTTTCACCAGCTCAACCCCGCGCGGGTGCTTCAAGTCAATGGCGACTGATTTCTTGTGGCGATTGACAGAAAGAAAATAAGTCGACTCACCGTTGACGAAAGGCGGGCCGAATGCACGGGTGTCGTCACCTTTGCCCGGCTGCTCGACTTTAATCACCTCGGCCCCGGCATCGCCGAGGCACATGGTGCAATAAGGGCCTGAAAGCACGCGCGACAGGTCCAACACGCGAAGGCCCGTCAACGCCCCTGAAGCGGTCACGCCGTGGCGGGCTCTTGCGCTTCGGCGGCGACCACCGGCTCGGGTTCACCCGGCGCTGCTAAATTTTCGAGCATCGGCGCGGCAACCGGCACGGCCAACGCTTCAGCGTCATGTGCCTGCACCAACGCTTCGTCGGCAGCGTGCTCGCGCTGTTCTTTCTTGCGCGCGCTCGACGCACCCGAGCGGCAAGTACGGCACCACGGTTGGTTGCGAATGGCGCCGTCGGCCATTTTGCGCAGACCGAACATGGTCAAAGGCTTCATCGCCTTGCACTTCAGGCACATCATGGTGATGAGCACTTCATTGCCTTCGTGATCATAAACCGCCGACTTGCGTCGCTTGCGCGCCTCTTTGGGAACCGCTTCGTCGTTCGCCTCTTTCTTCGCCGGCGAAGGCGTCATCATCGGGGTTACTTTGTAGAGCACGTTTTCCTCCCACCCAAGAACGTCAAACCAGCGAAGCTTTGCTAAAGGCAAACAGCACCCACCCGATAATTCGGGACCCGGCCAAAACACGCGATGCACTCTAAAGCACAGGGCTGACATGCGATCTGACTTAAGAAAACAACCAGTATCATATGGCTGTTTTTGTTGTCGTTTTTATTGAAAGTCGGGGCTGCGGCTGATCAACCCCGTGCACACCACCGCATTCCGCATTCGCAAGCACTCACCGACCGTTTTCTATTGGCCCAGTGCTTCTTTGTGACAGGCGTCGCCTTTGAGCGACACCCGGCCCAGCGCGGGCGACACGAGCGGCGCCCTGCCCTTTTGCCAATAACTGACCAGGGCATCGCGAAAGTTGAGCGGGCGGTTACCGCCCAAATCAACCCGGGCCGGGTCAATGGTCTTCAACGTGTTCATCAGCCCATCGCCGCCACGGGCCAAGAAGTCGGGCATCACCACCCGGTACATGTGCGCCGGGTCGATGGCCTGGCCGTTCTCGAGCGTCGCACCGAGCAGCCGGCCGGGGCCGGGGCAGCGCTCGAGCGTCACTTGCAAACCCGACACCTGAAACACGCCTTTTTTCCCGCCGTACGCGGCGCGCAACAACGCCATCAGCTCATCGCCGTTCAAAGTGAGGGTGGCAATGGCATTGTCGAAGGGCAGCACTTCGTACACCGCTCCGTAGGTCAACTCGCCTGGCTTCAAATCTGCTCGCAAACCGCCAGGGTTGAGCAGCACCACGTCGGCCTTTTCGAGCGTGCGCAGCGAATCAGCGAGCAAGCTGCCCAGACCGCTCTCGGCTTCGTAGTTGCGGCCTACCATTTTCGGCACGGTCACACCCAATGGGCGGCGCTGCACGTCAGACACCTGCTTCAATGCCGGAGCGAGCAGCTTTTGCAGCGTGGGGTCGGGGCGAATGACCTGACCCTGCCATTTGGCCGGCACCAGCGATACCCCCTCGCGCTTGCGCAGCACAGCAGGGTCACAACTGCCCGTCGCTTCATCAACCGTCTCGCACACGCCGATCGTCGGCACCAGGCGCGTGGCTTCGGGCATAACCTTGCGCTTCTGCGGGTCGACATAGAGCTCAATCATCGAAAAGCCACGGCCCAGGCCCGCGCTTTCAACAACCGGCGTGCCGTGAATGAAGTGCGCCATCACCTGGTGGGTGTGGCCCGCAATCACCGCGTCGACAGTGCCTTCGGGCACTTCTTTGAGCATCTGAAACACCTCGCCGCTCTCTAAATCGCAGGTCGACACGTCGTACGGGTCAGCCCACGACGCGCATTTGCCGCCGGCGTGCACCAACGCCACCACCACGTCGGCCCCGTGCTCACGCAGCGCTTTGGCCGCGCTGATGGCTTCGGGCCCCAGCGCGTTGAACTTCAGCGTCGCCACGTTGATGGGCATGGTGGTGACCGGCGTCTGCGGAGTGGTCAACCCGAACAACCCTATCTTCAGCCCCTTGCGCTCGACGATGGTCCACCCTTCTCCTGGCAACCAAGCCGGGCGCCGCCGCGAGTCGAGCTCGTAAATGTTGGTGGAAAGCAGTGGAAACTTGGCTTGGGCGATGCGGGCTTTGAGCGCTCCAAACGGGTCATGTGACGAATCGCCTGGCACCGGCAGCGGTCCTACCGGCCCATAATCAAACTCGTGGTTACCAATCGCCGCGGCGTCGTATTGAAGCGCGTTGAACATGTCGATTACCACCGCTCCTTCGGTGATGTTCGAAGCAATGGTGCCCTGAAACAAGTCGCCCGCGTCGAGCAACAGTACTCCGCCGGGGTTTTTCTCTCGGGCAATGGCGACGTAGCTCGCCAAAGTCGCCGCGCCGCCGAAACGCAAGGTGGCGTCGCCGAACACTTCGCTCTGGCCTTCGACCCAACCGTGAAAGTCATTGGTGCCAATGAGCGTGAGGTGAATGGGCGTGTCATCTGCAGCGGGGGCCAACGCATGGGGCGTGCGGCACGCGAAGAGAAAGAAGAAAAGAAGGGCTGACCTGCGCATTTAATCTCGCCGACGTTTTCGCATGAAGAAGAGCGCAGCCAACGACAACCACAACCCACCCGGCCCTGTGGCACACTGACAAAACGGCTGCTGCCCATCGCCGCCACCCACCGGGGGCCGAATGTTGCCACCCGCCGTGCCACCCACGCCACCCGTGCTACCACCCGTACCGGTGCCGCCGCCAGCACCGCCGCCCATGCCTGCGTCATCGTTTGGGACAACGAGCGGAACACGTGGGTTGAAACCCGTGTTGAGCGGCAAGCCAGTGGCCACCGCGACCTGGGCCCAGTCGACAAACTTAAAGCGCGCCGTCTCTTTGTCGAACGTCACCAGCAAACCGCCGTCGAAATGGCCGCCCATCGCAGTGGGCATCACCACGGCCACCGAGGTGCGCAACGCCGCTCCCACCCCCGCGTCACCGTCAATGCGAAAACTGTGGTTGGCCTTTAACGGCTCGGCAGGCCCGTAGACGTTGACCACGTCAGAGAGGGGGTTGGGCACCAACACCAACCCCTGGCCGTCTTTCTGACGAAAAATCGACAGCGGCCCCATGCCAACGAGCTGCTCGTCGACCACGCCAGCGTCAGGAAAACCGCCGTCAGAGCCTTCGCTGCTCTCGAGGTAAAACACGCCAAACGTGCCCAGCGCGTACAAACGGCCTGTCGCATCGTCAGCGGCCAGCCCCGTTACACTCCCGGGGAACGCGTAGGTGGCCACCAGCGTCGCCTGCAGCTGGTTGCCCACCGGCGCTTCAGTGACCGTGTATTGGGTGACACCGCCCGAGTCGTAAGCCACCCACAACGACATCGGCAGATTTTTCAACGGGCGCATCAACGCCGTGGCGGTTACCGCGCCTGGCGTTACCGCGCTCGCTTGCACTGGCGACAAACCTCCATCGAGGCCGACTGAGAAAAACCGCAGCCCCGTCGCCGAAGCCACTGCCATCAAATCGACAGCGCCGCCGTTGAAGGCGACACCTTGTTTCAGATCAATGCCGTACACCTGCTCCAACACCGGCTTGCCCAACGTCTGACCGTTCAGGTCATACGCGTAGAGGCCACCCAAAATATCGTCAGACCCGTACACCACGCTGCGCGCCGAATCGGTGGGGTGCAGCCACACCAATGCATGGGTGCGTGCAGAAGGGCCCCCCGGCAAGGGCTCGGTTTGCACCAGCGCAGAAATTTGAGCTTGGGCCGCCGTGGTCAATACCATGGCCGCGAGCAACAACGGTTGCTTCGCCCAACCCACCCGTGCGCTCGTGCATTTGCGTGGCATCACAGTGACCTCATAACGGTTGGCTGCCCCGCCGTTCAACCGGGGCCAGGACACATTTGTTGAGAGCAGACGGTGCCGAAGACGCACGTTTTTCCCGCGCAATCGAGGTCGGCGCAGTCGACGAGACCATCGCCGTCGTCGTCATCTCCATTGGCGCAGTCGGCCTCGATGGGAACGCAACGGTAAACGGTGCCGGCGTCAGGGCCTCCGTCTGTTGCGCCCGCATCGACGGGCGCACCGGCGTCGCCGCCGTCAGACAACCCGCCGTCGTGCACGAAGCCGCGGGTGCCGCAGTTCAAGCCGTTGCCGCAGCCGCGAGAAGCGCAGAACACGTCGTCGCAGTCGGTACCCCCCCCGTCGTCGTTGTCGACACCGTCGTTGCAGCGGCTTTCGTGACACTGGCCCTGTGCGCAGTCGGTACCCGAAAGGCAGGCGTGGCCGCAAACGCCGCAATTCGCATTGTCGGTCAGCAGATCAAATGACTCATCGGTTTCGCCGTCGCAGTCGTCGTCTTTTTGGTTGCAACGCTCGGTGCTCAATTCGACCGTCTGCGCGCAGAAAATACCGGCGTCAGCGCAGGCCAACGTGCCGGCTGCACAGGCGCCCAAGGCTTTCGTCGAACAGGCCATGCCCTGAGTGGGAAACACTTCATCAACGCGGCCGTCACAGTTGTCGTCGCGGCCATTGCATTCTTCGACTTCGGCGCATTGCCCCAGCTTGAAGCAGCGCGGCGGGCCCATGGCTTGGTTGATACATTCGTAGCCGGCGCCGCAGTCGCTATCGGCGGCGCAAACGTAGCTGCCCTTGTCGGGGTCGAGCTGCGTGATGCACGACAAACTGGCCGCGAGAGCGACGATGAAGAAGCGCTTGTCTGGCAGTGGCATTAAAATGAGCCTCCCAAAGTGACCGCGGCGCCCTCGGGCGTGACGGCCGCCGACACTTTGGGGGCCGGCGCGTCGGTAACGTCCCAGTAAATGAAAAGGCCGGTGACCGCGGCTCCCGCGCCCGCGGCGATGAAGAGCGCATTGGCGAGCCGTGCATCGTTCACCGCCTGAATCGCTTCGACGCGGGTGCCTTGGTAACGCTGCGTGTCTGAATCATAGCCGGTGCGCAAGCGCTTTTCGGCGGCCGAAGAGAAGGCGCCGAACATGCCGCCCAGGCCAGCGAGAACAAGCGTGCCGCCTCCCGCCAACCATGTGCGTGCCGAAATGGGAGTGCCAGGGGTTTCAGGCGGGGCAGCATTCGCGGCTTGCAGCGCAGGCAACGCTTCTTCTTCGGTCTGCTGACCGACAATGCGGGTGAGGCGCACGTCTTCTTGGGTGCTCTGGTTCGCCTCGACCGCGATGAAGCGATCGACAGAGGTGTAGGCCTTCTTTTCGATGCGCACTTTGTATTTACCGGGCTTGAGCTCGAGCTCGAGCGGAGTAACGCCAGCCGGTTCGCCGTTGAGAAACACCGTCGCCTTGGGCGCATTGCTGGTGAGAGTGATTTTGCCGCGGGCTTCTTTTTCACCGCGCAACATGCCGGGAATCGCGGCTTCGATGTCGCTCTGGAGCCGGCGAGAAGCGATGAGAATCGAGCGATCGATATCGGCAATGACGTTGAAGTCTTTCAGGTCGATGTAGAACAGCTTCACCAAGTAGCTCTCGGTATCGCGGGTAATGCTCCCCACCACCGCCCGGTCAGCACCGATACCCGTCAAAAATTGAGCCACGCAGCTCGGGCGGCCGTTGCACTTTTGTAGCTCGGCGAAAATTTTGTCGTCGAGCCGCGAGCGCACTTCGCGTGGGGTGATGATCGAAAGCTGCTGCGCTTGCGCGGCTTTGACCACCTGCTGGGTCATTTGCGACGCCAGGCCAATCATCGACGAAGGGCCGTCGACGTCGACAATGGCGATGCGGGGAGCCGCGTGCGACACCGCGGCAGAAAACAAAAGGACAGTACAGAAGAGAGCTCGCATGGGCAGGCGAGGGAACATACCTCGCTGGGAGCGAAGGTCGAGGGAACACACGCCGGTTTGCGCCAGGCCCTTTCGTGGGCATAAAGCAGCATTTCCAGCGATGAGCGACGAAGCGTCTGATTGGATTGAAATGAATTTTACCGTTGAGGCCAATTACGCGGGTTGGCGGCTCGATAAATACCTGTGCGAAAAAATTCAACGGCTGTCACGCACGCGGGTGCAGCGCATCATCGCGCGTGAATTGGTGGCACCGCGGCCGATGAAACCTTCGACGTTGCTGACACCAGGGCTCACGTTTCAATTGCGGCGCAAAATGTTGCCCGAGCCTGAAGTGCCGGCGGCACATGCGACGACTGAGCTCTTTCGCGATGACGCGCTGTACGTGGTGAACAAACCCGCGGGGCTGCCGGTGCACCCCTCGGCGCGGTATCACCACGGCACGTTGGTGGAGCAGCTGAAAGCGCGCTATGGCGATTCATTGCGGGCAGACCCAGCGCACCGGTTAGACCGTGAGACCTCAGGCGTGCTGGTTTGCGGGCAGAGCAGCGAAGTGAGCCGGCGGTTGATGGCGCAATTCGTGGGCGGTGGGGTGAAGAAAGAGTACCTCGCGGTGGTCGAAGGTCAGCCCACGAAAGATTCGTTCGAGGTAGAAGCGGCAATCGCCGAAGGCACCGAGCTGATTCGCATCGCGGTGCGCATTGACGAAGAGAATGGCAGGTCGGCGAAGACGCGTTTTCAAGTGCTGCACCGCTTTGAGCGTGACAGAGCGAAGTTCGCAGTGGTGCAGTGTTTTCCCGAAACGGGGCGACAGCATCAAATTCGCGTTCACCTGCAGCGCGCCGGTTTTCCCCTGGTCGGCGACAAAATATATGGGCCTGACCCGGGCTATTTCGATCGCTTTTCAAAAAAATGCCTCGAGGAAGAGGCGTGGTTGAAATTGCGGCTGAAGCGGCATGCGTTGCATGCATGGCGGTTGTCGCTGGAGCACCCCATGACAAAAGAAGCGCTCACCTTCGAAGCGCCTTGGCCTGATGACTTGCGTGAATTCAGCGGCGGGTATGTGCCGTAATGGCCCTCGACCCATTGGTATTCGTTGAAAAACACGGCGTGGTCTTGGCTTCGGGCAAAGGTCCGGTGCCGAATTTGGCGCAGGCGATTGCCGGAGAACCGATTCGCGGCAGCTGGTGGGCGCACGAACGCGGCAAAGAGATTTTTCGAGCGTTGGGTGTGGCAAAAGACATTCGTGCACCGGCGACTTTGGTCCGCGTTGGCGCGGCTGGCGAAGCGATTCACGCCTGAGCAGCTCACAGTCATCGTCGAGGAGCACACTCCGTCAGGCGCGCATCGCAATGTGTACACACCTTTTCCCAAATGGGTGACGCGTGAGGTGCGGGCCGCAGCGGCCCAATTGTCCGAGGCAAAGGCGTTGTCGCTCCTCGGTGCTTGGGTGGCGCTGGCGAAGCCAACGCGTCAGAAACGCCGTACGCGCGAAGCATAGGAAAGGCGCTGTAAGCCTCGCGCTGGCGCCCGCTCACGATTTGCCGATTCCACGGCGAAACAAGTGTACCCACTTGCGAATGGCTTCTTGATCATCACCCCCTCGGAAGACCTGGGTGGCCCCGAAGTGCCTCGAAAGCATGAAGTAGTTCATGAAAGACAGATAGGCAGCGGTGAGGGCAAAACTCTTCTCGAGCCCACCGGCAAAATGACCTTCGAGCCGGCCAGAGGCCATGCCCCGAAAGCGCTCTTCGAGGTTCGAGAACACGTCGCGCACGTGCCGCCCGCCGAACTCGGCGGCATCGAGATACGCGAGCCGGTAATAGTCATCGTAACGCTCCACCGTGACGCGTGTCGCAGAGGCGAGCTTCTCGAGATCTGCCGGGAACTTGCCTCCCAACAAGTAACCGATGAGCGGGTTGGAGATATGCAGGAACTCGTTCGACACCGTGCGCAACACGTGGCGATAAATCGAAATCTTATCGGGGAAATGCACATTGAGCTTTCCCAGTGAGCAGCAGGCTTCGTCGGCGATGTCGCGCATGCTCACGCCGTGAAAGCCGTGCCGCAAAAAGCACCTCTTGGCGGCCGCAGCAATTGCTTCACGGCGCAAGGCGACAGTTTTGGTGTGGAGCTTGGGCATGGGTACGTCCTTCAAAGGGCTGGTTCGCAAAAAAATCAAATGATCTTTTTGCGGAAGTGCCTTCCAGAAGGCAACCTGGCCGCGACCGAAGCGCTATTCAGTCGTTTCCTGGCTCTTAACGGCGAACGGGAACCAGCCAGCCCGAGCAAAGGTGCGAAAAGGCACCCAAGCCGCGCATCACGACCCCGCTTGGCTCCTCAAAGCAAACCCCGCGCACGGGCCTCAAAAAACATTCGTGCACCGGCGGCGGTGAAGGTCGCGAGCTTGGCTTCAACGGGACGAGAGCGGGTTGAATGCCTCGTCAGTTTCTTGGCAGCCACCGTGCTCTCATCGACGCATGGAGCTTGAGAGACTTCGTTGATGTCAGCTGTCGAAAGGCGGACTGTTGAGGAAAGCTGCGTGCTGAAAGTGGGCGCCGGTGTACGAAACCAGCACGCACCGCGAGCTACGGCTTCTCTTCTTTCGGGCCTTGGCGTTAGGCAGCGTGGAAGAACCAGCGATACAGAACGAAAAACAGCGCCAAGAGCACAACCCACTTGCCGACCAGGGAGTACAGAGCCTTCGCGACTTCGAGCTTGGCCGAGCGCACCTGGCTGTTTGCCACGGCGGGGCTGGCCGACGCGAGCTGCTCCGATACCGAATCACCCCCGGGCTGGCGAACCGCTTCGTTACCTGCGGCGAATTGCTCGAGCGTCGCATGCAGTGGAACACAATGCGGAGCCCTCTACTGCGGCGCCACCGCCAACGGCGTCAGATACTGGCCCGAAAAACACGCGGTGCAGAAAGTCGCCGCGCTCGGGTCATTCACCGCCGTGCCCAAGCCTTCTTGCGACAAATACGCCAAGCTGTCGGCGGTCACGTACGTGGCAATTTCCTCGATGGAATGCGACGAGGCAATCAGCTCCTTACGCGAAGGCGTATCGATGCCGTAGTAACAAGGCCAGGTGATGGGCGGGCTCGAGATGCGCAAGTGCACCTCAATTGCTCCGGCGGCCTTCAACATCTTCACAATCTTCCGCGACGTCGTACCGCGCACGATGGAGTCGTCAACCACCACCACCCGCTTGCCCTTCAACGTCGCCCGCACCGCCGACAACTTCAACTTCACCCCGAAGTGCCGAATCGACTGCTGCGGCTCGATGAATGTGCGCCCTACGTAGTGGCTGCGAATCAAACCCACGTCGTAGGGAATGCCCGACTGCTGGGCGTAACCAATCGCCGCGGCCACGCCCGAATCGGGCACCGCAATGACCAAGTCGGCTTCAGCAGGCTGTTCTTTGGCGAGCTGTATGCCGAGCTTTTTGCGCGTCTCGTACACCGACAAACCAAACAACGTCGAATCTGACCGCGCGAAATAGACCTGCTCGAAAATGCACCGGCCTTTGCGCACAGCGGCGAACGGCCGCGAGGTGTGCACACCGTCTTCGTCAATGACGACCATTTCGCCCGGGTCGATTTCTCGAACCAGTTCGCCTTCAATCAAGTCGAGCGCGGTGGTCTCAGACGCCAGCACGTAACCACTCTTCGCCTTACCCAACACCAGCGGGCGAAAACCAAACGGGTCGCGCACGCCGATGAGCTTCTTTTCGCTCAAAAACAACAGACTGTAAGCCCCCTGCACTTGAGACAGGGCTTCGACCACCCGCTCTTCCAACGTCGAGCGCTTCGAGCGCGCGATGAGGTGAATGATCGCCTCGGTGTCAGAATCAGACTGAAAAATCGCTCCCGATTGCTCGAGCGACCTGCGCAGCGCGTCGCTGTTCACCAAGTTGCCGTTGTGCGCCACCGCCAGCTGACCACCGGCATAGGTGACCATGAA
The DNA here is from genome assembly GCA_019694575.1 of Myxococcaceae bacterium. Classification (GTDB taxonomy): domain Bacteria; phylum Myxococcota; class Myxococcia; order Myxococcales; family Myxococcaceae; genus JAIBBR01. Next base: position 14,497 of record JAIBBR010000034.1, on the reverse strand, counting down.
CGGCTGGGCATTTTTGAGCTTACTTACCCCCGCCGTCGAATAGCGCACATGCCCAATGGCGCTCTTGCCCTCGAGCTTCGAAATGACTTCAGCGGTGAAGACGTCGGCCACCAGCCCCATGTCGCGAAACAGGTTCAGCGCCTGCCCATTCGACGAAACAATGCCGGCTGACTCTTGCCCGCGGTGTTGGAGCGCATGCAGCCCCAGGTACGTCAGATTCGACGCTTCTTCATGGCCAAAAATGCCGAAAACGCCGCACATAGGGGTTCTCTAACGCGGCAGAACGATTCGATCCATCACGGCTTTTCTTTTCAGCCCACGAGAACGGCCACGCCAGGGCCCCTCGCGTCTCACCAGGTGCTGTAAGACACTTACTTACCGCGTCATCTCGCTGCCTTTTTTCATTCTTTCGATAGAAAGGTTTCACGTCTTGCCGAGCCTGGGGGTCACTTCTCATGAGCGCATCACGACGCTCTATCGAAAGTACGGACCCACGATTTATTCGCGGTGCCGACGGCTGTTGAAAGACGACTCGTTAGCAGAAGACGCCACCCAAGAGGTTTTTATGCGGGTGATGAAACACATCGAATCGGCACCTCCCGAGGCCGAAGCCCTGTCATGGATTTACCGCGTCTCGACAAATTACTGCCTCAATGTGATTCGCGACCGCGGCCGGCATGCCGAACCCGCCGCCGAATTGCCCGAAGTGCCGTCAGAGCACCCCGAACCCGAGTTAATCGACAAAAACCTGGCCCTTCGGCTGCTTACCCGTGCTCCAGAAAACCTGCGTGCACCGGCGGTGCTCTATTACGTCGACGGTTTGGAGCAAGAGCAGGTCGCCAAGACGCTGGGCATTTCGCGGCGTACGGTCATCAACCGGTTGGGCGAATTTTCACAGCGCTGCCGAAAATATTTGGCGCGCGAGGGCGACGTGGCTCCATGACGCCCTCGACTCCCAAGCACTTGTCGAGTGAAACCATCGACCTGCTCTCACTGGCGGCGCTCGAGCCTGCACAAGCGCGCAGCGCCCGGGCCCATATCGATTCGTGCTCCCAGTGCCAAGCCGAGTGGCAGACACTGCAAGAAGACAAAGCGCGCTTCGAGCAATTTGTGCTACCGCGCACCCTGCCCAAAATTGAAGCGACCTTGGCGCCCGTGCCGTGGACAACGCAGCTGACGCAAAAGTGGAAGCTGCTCATTCCCGCGGCGAGTTTGGCTGGGGTGGCCGTGTTGGCGCTGGTGTTGACACCTCAAGCCACCGACACGCCCGCCTACGTAGGCGTGAAGGGGCCTTCGGTACCCACCTTCGACGTGGTGGCCCAGCGGCCCTCGGGCGGGCAATTTACCGTCACCGTGCGCACTCCGCTCAAACCGAAAGACCGCATTCGTTTCGTGGTCGACCCGGCCACTGCCAACTATTTGATGATCGCCTCGCAAGACGCGGCCGGCGTGTTTACCGTGTTCTACCCCTATGGCGGTCAGCAGAGCGCTGCGGTTCGCCGCGGTGAAGTGCCGGGCAGCATCGAGCTCGACGCCACGGTGGGGCCTGAAACACTGGTCGCCGTGTTCAGTTTGGCGCCGGTCACCGCACAGACCGTGAAGAACGCACTGACCGCGAACCCAACCGCGCCTCGCGTTGAAAACGCGCACGTGTTGTTGTTGCCGGTGATGAAAGAGTCGCTATGAGTACGGCCTCTGTTCGGGGCGCCGCGGCGCTGGCGTTGTGCTTCGCTCTGCTCGGCTCGACGCCCAGTGGGGCCGAGTCGAAGCGCATCGCCATTGTGGTGGGCAACAACGCCGGCACGGGCGCGATGCCTCCTTTGCGTTTCGCCGAAAGCGACGCCGGTAAAATGGCCCGGGTGCTGGTTGAGCTGGGCGACGTAGCGTCTGATGACGTGATGCTGTTGCAAGGCCGCCGGGTGGGCGACTTGGAGCGCGCGATTGCCGAAGCAAAAGAGCGCGTCGCCTTTTTTGAGCGTTCTATCGACACCCGTTCGGTGCTGCTTTTCTATTTCTCGGGCCACAGCGACGGCGAGTCGATTGAAATGGGCAACGACAAGCTGGCTTACGCCCGCTTGAAAGCAATGCTGGCCGGTACCGGCGCTGACTTGCGCGTGGCGATTGTCGACGCCTGCAAGAGCGGCGCGGGCTTTCGTGAAAAGGGCGGCCGCCCAGCAGAACCGTTCACCATCAAACTCACCGACGCCTTGGTGGCGAGCGGCGAAGCCTTCATCAGCTCAAGCGCGGCCGACGAGGCGGCGCTCGAGTCGAGTGAAGTGATGGGCAGCTACTTCACCCACAACTTGATTTCAGGGTTGCGCGGCGCGGCTGACGTTTCAGGAGACAAGCTTGTCACCCTGGCCGAGGCATACCGCTACGCGTATGATCGCACCGTGTCGGCCACGTCGATGATGCCGGTCGGCGCGCAGCACCCTTCGTACGATTACAAGCTTTCGGGCCAGGGCGAATTGGTGTTGGCCTCGCTGCTGCGACCCTCTGCCTCGTTGGTGTTACCCGGCGGTGCCGAACGCACGTTGGTGAGCGATTTGACCAGAGATCAGGTGGTGGTCGAACTCGGAGCCGGCCCTGAACGTGAAATCGCGCTCGCGCCCGGCATGTATGGTCTGCGGGTGATTAAAGGGGGCCAGTCATTCGGCACCCGTTTCTCGTTGGTAGACCAAGCACGCCGCACCGTGAAGTGGTCTGAGCTCACCCCGCTCTCTTCGTCAACCTCCATCGCCGCCGCGGCCAAAGGAGGCGGGCTCGAGACGCAGCTGCGCTCACCTTCGCCAACATCGCCCTCGAAATCGGTTTTTTCGTTGGGTTTTGGCGTGATGCCCAGTGTGCTCACCGGCGTGGGCGTGAAGGTAATGGGCCGCGCCAGCTTCGAGCCTACCGACAGTTCGGGTTTTTCTTTCTCGCTGCTTGCCGGCACCGCCCAAGACACGCGGCTGCGCGCCAGCGAAGGCACCGGGCAACTGCGCGCGGGCTACCGCTTCGCCTGGCAGTGGAGCCGGGTGTGGTTGGGGGTCGGCGCCGAAGCGGGGCCCTCACTGTTTTGGCAATATCGCCCTTCTGCCTCTGCTGAATCAGAGCTGCTTGCCGGGTTGGGAGCCAGCGTCAGCCCGCGGGCCACTCTGCGCGTCATGGTGTATGGGCCACTGGGCTTGACGCTCGATGCCGAAAGCCCATTTACCTTCTTGAGCGTCGAGTCGAAGCTTCAGGTGTACTGGCTGCCCACGGTAACCGGTGGCGCCGCGTTGAGCTTCTAAGGGCCGCGTTGTTGCGATGCTGCGCAGAAACCGCTACGCCCTTTTCACGTGGTGAAGGCACGCCTCAAAGCGTTGGCGATGGCGGTCTTGCTAGCCGGCGGTGGCGCCTATGCGCTCGCGTCAATCAATTGGTGCCGGGTACCCACTCCCGAGGCTGCCAAAATCATTTCAACGGTGAGCGCAGAAGGCCCACTCTCGGCAGGCGCGGCGCAAGTTGTCTTGCAGCCCGATTTTCCCGTCACGGTGGCAGGCTATGGGCCTTTTCGGCCGACGGCGAGCCGCGCCGAAATTTCGCTTCAGGCCCGGGCATTGGTGGTGCAAGCCGGTAAAGCGCGTGTCGGTTGGGTAACGCTCGACACGCTGCTCGTCACTGACGAAATGACGCGAGCCATTCGCGATGACGCCAAGCTCGATGGCGTGTGGGTGAGTGCAACCCACACCCATTCGTCGATGGGCGGCTATGACCCACGGCCAATGGCACAGCTGGCAGGCACCGGCGTCTACCGCCACCGCGACCGCGACGCGTGGGTCACCGCGTCAGTGCAGGCGCTGCGCCTGGCGGCCAAGTCGTTGCGCCCGGCCACTGTCTCGAGCGGGCAAGCCTCGCTCGAAGGCCACGTCGCCGCCCGGAGCGGCGACCACGTCGACACTTCTTTTCGGGTGACGCGGTTTCAAGACGACAACGGGCCCATCGCGCAGTTGGTGGCGCTGTCGGCGCACCCGACTTTGGTGCCGAGAGATCACGGGCTGCTCAACCCTGACTACCCGGGGCTCTTCGCCACGGCGCAGGCCTCGAGCGCAGGCATTACCCTGGTGCTGCAAAGCGCGGGAGGCAACGCCAAGGTGGTGGGTGGTTCGACGACACCGCAAGCATTTGCTGACGTGCTGAACGGGTTGATGAAGGCAATCACCTTTTCGGCGCCCGTTTCAAACGTGTCACTTAAAGCGAGCACGGTGAGCTTCGTGCTGCCACGGCCCGACGCCACGCGGTTGGTGGGAGCATTCTTTCGCATGCCGGCTGAAAATTTCATGTGTCTGTCGTCTTCGTTTCAAGGCGAAGTGCAGGCATTGCGGCTGGGCGAGCTGATGTGGTGGTCGGCTCCGTTCGAGCTCTCGGCAGCCAGCGCGCAGACGTTGGGCGCGAGCGCCCCGTCAGCCGCCGGCATTTCACTCACCAATGGCTACTTTGGGTACTTGGAGCCCGAGGCAGCGGTGTCGGCGAAAAGCGGCGAGTCGAACCGGCAATATTTCGCCCCGTCGCTGAGTGTGACGGTGACAGAAGCGGTGTCGACGGCGTTGCGCGCGGTGCAACCTTGACCATCAGAAGCGCCAGCCGAACGACAACATGTAAAGTCTGACACCTAAATCGCGATCTTCGATTTCTTCGCCCGCCGCTTGTAAAAAAGCGCCGTTCTGCCCAACGTTTGTGCCACTTCAGAGCCCGTCTCTGTCGCGAGCGATTTCACCATTTCAACGCGCTCTTCACGGCCCTCGGGAAACTTCACCTTCACCAGCTCGTGATCTGCCAATGCCTGGGCCGTGGCCTTCACCACCCCCTCGGTCAAACCCTGCTGACCCACTTGCACCACCACGTCGAGGTGATGACCCAAGGCCCGTAAAGCCCGCCGCTGTTTTCCACTGAGCGCCATGTGCAGCGGCCTCTTACTGCATCACTTCATCAAACGCATTTCTCTCTGGGCATCAAGATGCTCAGGGTTCAATTCTAAGCAGTGCTTGAAATGATTCTTGGCGGCAGTGTTGTCGCCCACCAGCTTGGCAATATGGCCCAAGAAATAGGCCGCCGCCGCCACCTTCGGGTTGCGCGCGGTGCACTGCTGAATGTCTTTCTGTGCTTCGGCCTGGGCTACCTTCTTGTCGGCGTTCAAAAAGAAGCGCGCGTACCCGCGCCACGCGTAGTACTCGCCCTCGTCGGGGTTGGCGGCAATCGCTTCGTCTAAATATTTGAGCGCTTCTGGGAACTTGCGCGACTTCACCAAAATCATGCCCTTTTGAAAGCTCTCTTCAGCAGCGAGCAATGTGCCCACGTCAACCTGCTCGCCCACGTTGCCGGCCTTGAGCGCTTCAACGTATTCAGCCCGCTGTTTGTCGTCTGACAGCACCCGGTGGGCCTCACCGATGCGGGCAAACACGTCGGCTTTCGCCTTGCCCAGCCCCTCTGGCGCGCCAGGTGGCACGGTGTCGGGGTGGTACACCTTGGCGAGCTTGAAATAAGCCATCTTCACTTCGTTGGGCGCGGCGTTGGGCTGCAACCCCAGCACCTCGAAGTGGTTCTGCTCGTTCATCTTCATGACGAAGGCCACCACGTTCGCCAGCTCGGCCTGCAAGTCGACGGGCAAAGGCGGTGTCGCGGTCTTGGGCACCGCCTTCGCAGTCGGCGCCGGTTTGGCAGCAGCCGCGGCGACAGGTTTGGCCGGGGCGACCGCCGGCGCAACAGCTTTCACCGGCGGTATCGACGGCACCGGGGTAGGCAATTTCGCAACGGGCTTGGCCACATCGAGCTTTACCGCTGCCATCCACGAAGGGGTCGGCACAGGGTCATCGCCCAACGGAACAGCTCCCAGAGGCGCGGGCGGCGGAGGCACCACCGGCTCAACCACCGCATGCAACCCGCTCGGAGATGGCGGCCGGGGCCGAATCGCCGCGAACGACACCGCGTCGACTTCTTTCAAGAAGAACGCCGTGCGCACCAGATGGTCAGCTTCTTGCGGCAACGCTTTGAGCAACTGGGCCACCGAGCGCGCCCCGTCAAAGACTGCGAGCGCCCTCGCCTCTTGCGCCGTGAGCCGCAAATCGCTCACCGCGACTTGGCCAGTGGCCTTCATGATTGGCAGCTCGATGGCGTCGCCCAAACGCCGCTTCAACTCAGCAATGGGAAAGCGGCGCACCGCGTCGGACAAAATGCTCCACCGGTTACCCAGCGGCATCGCTTTGGCGGCCGGCAAGTCTTTGCGCTCATATTTGAAGGTGCCGTGATCAGCCACCAGCGCTTGAAACAACAGCCCCGAAGCGTGCTGAACCAAATGCTGCACGGCGGTGCCCGGGTTGAGCAGCCCCAAGCCGAAAAGCGCCGCTGTCAACTCGCCTCCAAATGACGACGCTTTTTGCCAAGCCGTCGCAAGTTGCGCTTCGGTAATCATGCGCTGCGCCACCAGGTACGCGCCCAACGCATCGCCTGGGTGTGACGAATTCACGTATTCAGGGTTGCCCTTGCGAAAGTGAATATCGAGCGTGCGGTCGGGCAGCACCAACGTGAGCAGGCCGGTGGCGTTGGTCGACGCTGCCAAATAATAGAGCCGCACTGGCGAGTGCTGCGACAAGTCACCAGCGTCAGGCACCTCTTCAGGCTCATCGCCGAGCGCGACGGGCGCTTTGGCCTCTGACATGTTGATGACTTGAGCGCCACCCAGCGAGCCCAAGCTGACTGAGGGAGGCCCAGCCACACCACTCATGTTGATGACCTGCGCGTCAGCCGCGGGCGGAGGCGCCTGCACCTTGGTGCCCAAGTCGAGCGGCTTGCGGTCGACGATGGCACGGTGAACACCGCTGTCCGTGGGAGACCTGCGCACCTGCGCGTTCTTCATTGCCCCAGGGCCCGCCATCGGCATGCTGGCCGCAGGTTTCGCAGCGGCTCCTGCATTGGGCGCCACGGCTGCCGCGGGCCCCGGCGTCGCGGTACCCGTCGCAATGTCATCGCCTTCAGCAATGACGTCACCCCACTGGTCGCGGGGAAACGCCTGTCGCACGTGCGGCACCCGGCCAGGAAAGACGTATCGCTCTCCGTCGAGCGACACCTGCAACCGGCCGGCGATGGTGCCATTGCCAATCAACAACTCAACCGTGCCAGGCTCGAGCGGGCCCCAAATATGGCCTTTTTCGTTGCGCACAAAGACTTGAACGGGTGCCTGCTCAGTCATGGCCAGGGTTGCCCCCTGTCGAAAGAACCACCTGCTCGGTACTCACGCGACGATTGTCGCCTTGGTCGGCTTTGGGCGCCAGCGCATTTTGCCCCGCAATTAGGGGCTCAAGAGGGCAGCACAGGTTACCGGGTCGCTGGAGAGTCTCGAGATGTCTCCGATGCGTGGAGCAGACACCGACATTCAGACGCTACCGCGGGTTTTTCGGCTTCGGATTCACTGAAGTGTGATTGTTCCGTTGCAAACGGGACCATCGGACTTCCTCATTTCCCTTGGCGTCTGCTCTCAGCGTGGGCCATCAGCCTTCGCAACTTCTGCGGGAACAGCACATACACAAGGCCAAAGGTGATTCCGACGATGCCGATCCAGTGCAAGGGAACTGCCCGCCACACCACGTAGTCACGACCGAACGCATAGGCGAGAATCCCGACGAGCAGGGTGACGGCGCCCCTGATGCGTAGCTTCTTCTCGGCCGACGCACTTTCAGACGGTGGGCTCCTCAATGCATCGTTGATACTCGAAGTCCAACCTCTGTACGCCGCCAGTAAGGCCCGGCGTAGGGGATAAATTCCCAGCCCAAGAAGAATGAATGCGCCGCAAATGATGACGCCGAGCCGAGCGTTGTCCTTGCCGCAATCAACGCACACGCTCAGAAGCCGAACATTGCCAATCTCCTTCGAGGTCAACCCCTGCTGCTTGAACCGCTCAAAGTCCTCCTGCTCGACGACCTCAATGATGCCTTCAAGAGGTTGGCGCACGACCTCGCTGCAAGTCACATCGTGATCATAGCGAGCAACTACGTCGAAGCCGTCGATGTGGGCCGGGAAAAAGGTGTGCCCCACACGAACAGATTCGCCGCAGTTCCAGGGCGCATCGTGAACCGAAACCCACTGGCGGCCGGCATCGGACTCCCGAACGGCTCCGATGATGTCCACAGGCAACGGTGTATCGCCGAAACGCTGGAGATCCTCGAAGGCCTGACGGCCGAGAATCGAAAACACGGCCACGATCGCGGCACCCGCAAGAACCGAATACAAAACCTCCAGGGACTTCATGAGATCGCTCCCGCACTGACTACTCCTGCTTGCTTGGGTACCAGCTCTAAGTGGTGATGTCAGCCCAGCTTTTTGAGACTCTTACGCATGTCCTTGTCGATTTCGGCCCACGTCATCGACCTACACCCTGAAAAGAGTGGCAAGGCGTCGGCGAGGAATGACACCGTTCCGGCATCAGCGGTGGCGGCGGGGGCGGCGCTGATCAGAGCTGCAACGACGTACGCGATAGTCACGGGCCTGCATCCATACGTAAGCAAGAGGTTGTCTGCAAGCGTGGGCGACTAACGCCAGGCCTCAGGCTTCGCTGATTCAAATTGCCAAGGTGAACGGTTGGGTTATTCCAATTTTGCACCCAATGAGACACGGGTCGATCCGTCCACGGGAAGCATTTCTGCCGCTGCATACATCATTGAGTGGAGCTACGTTGGCTCCTTTGGAGTTACCCAAATTTTCAGAACGGGCGCCGAGCACACGGGGCAGATCTACCAAAAAGCTGGCAACGGCCCATGCACTGCGTACACACGTGTACCGAACACGCATTACTACTTACGAGGCAATGAAGTGCCTTTGACTGAGTTCGTAGAAATGAGCGCCGGACTGTTGTGACGGTCAAACACCAATCTCTTCGAGCCACTGCACGGCGCGCTCGACAACACGACTCTGATGCCGCCCGTAAGCATGGGCGGCTCCTTCAATAATCTCCAAAGTGAGCCGCGGGTTGCGCTTCACCAGGCGACGGAGCACCGACAGCGGCGCGAGCAGATCGCGGTCTCCCTGCAAGAGCAACGTGGGACAGCGCAGTTGAAGCAGCGCCGCTTCATCGAGCGGGCGCTTTTTACCGAAAGGCCGCACCGGAAAGCCGAGCAACACCAAGGCCCGCGGCGGCGACTTCACCGCCAAGCGCGCACAGACACGCCCGCCAAAAGAACGGCCCAACCAAACACCTTGTCCTTTTACATGGCGCTCGAGTTGCGCAACCTCAACTTCGAGCGTCGCGTCAGGCTTGCGCCGTTTCAAAGTCAGCGGCGCTACCTCAAAACCCGCCGCACGCAGTTTCTTCGCGAGCAGAAGGAGCAACGGTTGTCGCGCGGTGCCTCCGAAGCCCGGCAGCAACACCGCGGTCACATTTCGCTTTGGGCTCACGAAGAGAACGCTCTCAGTAAAAAATCTTGCGCTTCAAACGCATTTACCAATTGCCCTCTTCGGAGCGACGCTGCTCCAGCAGCTTGAAGAAAAAACTGAACCGCATAGGCCTTGCCGAAGACTCGCTCCCCCGTCGAGAGACTGTGTCGCCTGCCGGTGCTTGTCCTTCTTTGCAGACACAAAGATTTCGTTCACAGGTTGCCGCGGCGAACTGTGCGCAACCTCGCTTGAAGAGACCGCACTGATCGCGCAACTCACTCAACAGCCCCGCAATCGACGCGCCGCCTGCGACGGGCGTCCAGCAGGGCGCCATATAGGCACGGGTATCGACGCAACGACAATCTGTTGGAGTGGTGCACGCCTGCAGACCTTGGACGACAGCCTCAAACTTCTTGTCGGCCGCCTGGCATTCAGCTGGCCACTCCGGGGAGGCAGGCCGAGAATGCGTGCAGCTCAAGTAAGAAAGAGAGACAGCGAGCAGGCTGAAGCGAAAGGCGACCGTCTTCGTTTGCCACATCGTGTCCACCCGAGACCTCTGAGCTACCGGCACTTCTTCAAGCCACCGCTTCTCGACGAACCACGGCACCGGCACCATCGACATGCCAGCTTTGCTTCACGTGCTCTTTCACACCTGAATTGCCGCCCACGATGGGCAACGTGTGGCTGGCCGTTGCCACCACGGCGTCACCGTCGAGCAACTTGAACTTGAGTTTGAGCGCGTCGAATAACCACGGCAGCTCTTTCGCCGACCAGGTGGCCAAAACGTGCCCGGTACGTTCAGCGGGCAAAGGACAACGGGCGGTGAACCACGCGCTGCCGTCGGGGCGGCACAATTCGAGCTCCAAAACCCACGCTTTGGCGGCCTTCAACTCGGTAGTCACTCTCACCTCGAGCGATGCTCCGGGGCGGTAACTGTCAGCCACCGCTCCCTGCTGCCACGCTTCGACAACCTCGATTTTTCCCTCGGCTTGCGCGACGGTCGTTTCGCCGGGCAAAGCCGGCAACGCCAGGCCAGGCGCGAGCAACGCCGAATCACCGGTGCGCGCATTCTGCGCTTCGGCCACGTGCACGGCTTCGCGGTACGCCGCCACCACCGCGGCAGGCGCACCCACCTGGCGAGTAACGCCGCCGTCGATCCACACGGCGTGATCACACCACCTTTCGATGGTGCCCAAGTCGTGTGTCACCAGCACGATGGTTTTTTTCTGCGCCTTGAATTCATACATTTTGGCTTGCGACTTGCGCTGAAAGTGATCGTCACCGACCGCCAAAATTTCGTCGATGATCAAAATTTCGGGGTCGACGTGAGTCGCCACGGCGAAAGCCAAGCGCATGAACATGCCGCTCGAATAGGTGCGCACCGGCTCGTCAATGAAGTCACCCAGCTCGGCAAACTCGATGATCTGCGACATGCGCTGGCGCACGTCGGCGCGGCTCATGCCCAGAATGATGCCGTTGATGAGAATGTTCTCACGGCCGGTGAAGTCGGGGTGAAAGCCAGCGCCCAAGTCGAGCAGCGCTGAAATGCGACCATTCACCTGCACCGTGCCCGACGTGGGCGCGTAAATGCCGGTAATCAACTTGAGCAGTGTGCTCTTGCCCGAGCCGTTGCGGCCGACGATGCCCACCGTCTTGCCTTGCGGCACTTCCAAGTCGACACCTTTGAGGGCTTCGATGCGGCCCGGCGTCAAATCGCCGCGCTTTTCGCCCCGCACCCAGCGGAGCAGCTCAGACTTGAACGTGGTGTACTCGGCACGCCGCGCCGCGCTCTTCTTGAATGACTTGGTGACGCCTTTAAGAACGATGGCGGCGGTCATGGCTACACCAGCTCCGCGAATTCTTCGCGCCGGCTCTCGAAGATGAGCGACGTCACCCACAACAACAACAGCGACACCCCACCCCACGCGGCGATCGCCTGCAGGTCAGGCACGCGGTGATCATAGAAAATGTCGCGGTAGGCGATGACGAACGTCGCCATCGGGTTCAAAATCGGCACCCATTTCTGCACCCAGTCGGGCTTGCCCTGCACCGTCCAGATGATGGGGGTCAAAAAGAACATCATCGTGATCACGTTGGCGACGATGTGCTGCAAGTCGCGAAAGTTCACGTTGAACGCCGAGACCGCGTACACGATGGCCAGCGTCAACACGGTTTGCAGCAACACCACCGGCAAAAAGTACACCACGTGCCACGTGGGAAAATCGCCAAAGAACAACCCCAGCGCGAGCAGCAACGGCAGCGCGAGCATGTAGTTGGCCAGGTTGGTGAGCACCACCACGCTCGGCAAAACCTGCGCGGGAAAACGCACCTTGGTGAGCAAATCGCGGCGGTCGCTAATGGCGCTCGCACCCGCGATGATCGACGTGGCGAAGTAGATCCACGGCAGTTGGCCGACGAATAAAAAGAAGGGGTACTTGGGCTGCCACGCCCCCATCAATTGCCCCACCACGGCGAAGACCAACATGTTCAGCGTGGGGTTCAGAAACGTCCACAGAAAGCCCAGCACCGAAGCGCGATAACGCGCCTTCAGCTCTCGGGCCGTCATGGTGAAGAGCAGCGCTCGGTACTGGTAAATTTCTCGCAGGTTTCGAATCACGTGTCGCCACGTGCTTTAGAAGAACGATTACCCCACTTCAAGCTGCCCACTTCGCCCCTCAAAAATTCATCTCTTTTTTCGAGGGGTTTTAGCAGCAACTGGTGCCGGCACTGACGCCGCCGCTTGGTTCTGCAGCGCTTCGACCTGGGCTCGCAGCGCCACCACTTCGGCCGAAAGCTGCGCATAGGCGTCGCGCACATGACCGTTGAAGACCCGTTGCCGACCCAACGTTTCGTTGATCAACACTTGGCAGGTGGCGCGAAACACCCGCTTGCTCCACAGCACCGCGCGGCCCAAGCCTTGGCGGTGCGACTCCAGCGGCAACGGGCGCGTGACGTCGGCATGCTCGGCCATCGCTTCTAAATTGAAGGCGAGCGGGTCAACCCGCGGCTCGACGCCTTCGAAGCGAATCGGCCCGTTGGCAGGAGAAGCCAGCCCTCGCGCCAACAGTTTTTCACCGATGCGCGTCAACAATGCTTCAGAAGAAATGTCTTTGCCCAAAAGGTTCATCGCGCGCTCCGGCGAATGTGCTCGATTTCAGCACGGTACGTAGCAATCACCCGGTCCCAACGAAAGGCACGCGCAAATTGATGCGCGTTCTTTGAGAGCGTGGGCCGGCTCGCTCCCACGTCGCGCACGGCCTGGGCGTAGCTCTGCGCCGAACCGTACACGGCGCCGGCGTGGCTGCGTTTGACCAGCCCTGCCACCACCGGGCTGCCTTCGTGGCCGATGACCGGCGTACCGCTGGCGAAGGCTTCGAGCGCCAGCAGCGACAGGCTTTCGAGCTTCGAGGGCACCACCGCGGCCATCGCTCCCGACAACGCGTCGAACTTGTGCTGCTCACTGATGCGGCCCAGCACGCGAATGCGCGGGCCTTTCGGCACGTAATCACCGCCCCCCGCCAAAAGCAGCCAGGGCGCATCGTGGTAGCGCTTTTCAAGCGCGCGGTGAAAGGCGGTGAGCTCGGGCAAACCTTTGCCGGGCTCCATGCGACCGACATAGAGCAAGTACGGCCCGTCGATGCCAAAAGCGCGGCGAAATCGCTCTACCCGGCCTTGCAGCGCGTCGATGCCCACACCCACCACCTTCGACGGCGCCGCTTTGCGAAAGCGCGCTCGAATGAGCGCTTCTTCTTCAGGGGTGTTGCACAGCAACAGGCGTGGGCGTTCAAACGCCTCGCGAAACACGTCGAATTGAAACGGAGGTTCATCGTGCGCCGTGGGCACCAAGAGCGCCTTCTTCGCTACCATCGGCAGGCCCCACACGGTCGGCGCGTAGAGATACGTGAAAAAAATGAACGCGTCGTAGTCGTCGGCGTTGGCGCTCAAGTGCGCAAGCAGGCCGTCGAGCCGGGGGCCCTGCTCGGCCACCCAGTGCTCTTCGTGCAGGCCGTCTTGCGCACGGCCGAACAGCCGTGACGACTGGCGGTTGAAGGCGCGCATGTCGCGCGGCGCAGAGGGAGCGAAGCGCTGCACGGTGAGAGCGCTGTCTCGGCTCTTGCCCACGGGCAACGTGTCGTCCCACTTCAGGTGATCGACACTGGTGCTGGTCAACACGTGCACCTCGACGTGCTTGGCCAGGCGCAGGGCGAGTTGGCGCGCGTGGGCTTCGGCGCCTCCGGTAATGTCTTTGCCAAAGCGCTGCACCACCACTGCCACTTTGGCGCGCGCACGCTTTCGGGCAGGTGCGCGGGCCGTCACGAAAGGCCGCAACGCTTTTTCGAGCGCTGCTTCGGCCACTGTCGACGAGAGCTGAGTCAAACGTCTGCGTTGGCCAGCGACGAGCTTCGCCTTCAACTTGGCGTCGTAGCGCGGCATCAACGCCAACTCGGCCAGCGCCGCGAAGTGCTTCTCGGTGAAGGCGATGCCCCGCCCGCCCATGGTCTCGGGCACCGCCGCGGCGGCGAAAGCCAACACCGGTAAATCAGAGGCCATCGCTTCTATCAGCGGCACGCCGAAACCTTCGTGCTCGCTCATCGACACGTAAACGTCGGCCGCGCGGTAGGCCGCCACCAACTCGGCATGGGACACACGGCCCAAGAAGCTCACCCCGCCAATGCGCTTGGCTTCTTTCAACACCCGGCGCGCGAAGGCTTCTGGCGCCTTCAAGCCGCCGACAATGGCCAGCCGCGCCTTCGGCTCTAAGCGGCGAACCTCGGCATGCAGGCGCAGCACGTCGTCAGTGCGCTTGTGCGCCACCACGCGGCCAACGGTGAGCATCAAGGGCGCATCGCTCTTCAACCGCCGCAGCATTTTCGCGTCAGCACGCGCGGCTGAAAAACGCTCAGGCTCGATGAACAGCGGCACGCGGTGAGGGTTTTTGAACCCCGCCGCCTTCAGCTCTTCGACATTGAATTGCGACACCCCGATGGCGAGCTTGACGTGCGCGGCCAGCGCCGCGAGCTGCGCGCGCCCCGAAGTGAGCGCCTGGGCGAGTTGCGTGCCGGCATAGAAATGCGCGGGAGTAATGTTGTGAAAAATGACGCCCTTGTTGCAA
>JAIBBR010000175.1 GCA_019694575.1 Myxococcaceae bacterium | reverse complement strand
GCGTACATAGGAGGGGTCAGAAACGGAGTCGTTTCCCACAACATGAAGTCATTTTGTCCGGTGATGCCCCAGTCGGTCGAGGGCGTGAAGGTGTGAAACATCGTCTCGTCACCGCGAAAGGCCATGTAGAACGCGGTGTCGGTGGCCATCATAGAAGGTGTTGTTCCAACAGTGGCTGCCACCAGTGTGCGGTGCGGCGAAATGCTCACCGTCGATATCAACGTCGAAAAACCTGGAATGTTGTTCGCAAAGGGCACATTGCTCAACAAGCCATGTATCGGGTTCATGGGAAACGTAGCGATGGACCAGATGTTGAGCGCGGTGAGGTAGTAGCTCGGGTTCTCGCAGGGCAAAACACCTATTGGCGTGCCCAGAGTTATCGTGCACGAATCAGACTCGCGCGAGTTGACGATGGGAAACTTGGCGCTGGCCAAGCCCCAATCGTCGGTCAGCATCGACAGCGTGCCAAGGCACGGCCCGCCTTTGCCATTGGGGTGGCCGATGGGGCACAAACGCATCGGCTGTCGGGCATTCTTGTTCAGGTCTTCTTGAAAAAAACCGCCGTTGACAGTGTTGAAGAAGAACTGAGGCAAAACATTGAGCGCCACGGCTTGCGAGCGGCACGCAATACCGTGGGTGTCGGGTATGACGCTCCCCACCAAATATGAGGAGTATTCGAGCGGAGGCCCCGGCAACGCATCGGAGCTCGCGCACCGCACCTCCATGGCGTCGGCAACCGTGAAGAGCTCCATGAAGGGCGGAGCCCGTCGACCGGTGTTGACAATGTTCGTCAACGATTTACGCACTTCGGTGAAGCGGCCATCGAAGGCGAGGCCGTAGCGGAGGTTGGCGTTCTTCGCCGCGCCCACAATCGAATTCTTCTTCATCACCGGGTACGACATGGAAACACCGGTGAGGTGCATGGGGTAGGCCGTGGAGTCCCACATGGCGGCTGAGGCCGCTTCGGTCACCTTGGTCGACGCGATAATCAGCTCGGTGAAGTGAATGCCGTAAAAGAGCACCGGCACCAGCACCAAGACACCCAAAACGGTTTCCACGGTGGCGGCACCCCGCCGGCGCCTCTGAGCGAAAAAGGGTGGCCTCATTGAACGCCCTCGAAGCCCACCCGGTTCAGCTCTTTGATGGCCTCACCCGCCCATGGCACATTGCTGCGGTTCATCGTCTCGGCTGCGTCTTCGAACCATTGTCGGCCTAGGCCGTCGCTGCGATCGACATTGGCCCGCGTCAAACCGGCACGCCAAAACGGGTTGAAGAGATTGGGGGTCTCTTTCCAGTGCCCGTAGCGGTGGTAATAGGCGATGCCGCTCGAGAGCGCCGTCTGCATCGAAATATCAGTGCCATCTTGCAGGACGATGGCGTTGTGGTTGGCGTTGTTGCCTTGCCCATATTGGGTGCCGGGCCCGTTGAACCGAAACCGAAAAAACAGATTCCACGGGTCTGGCTGGCGCGTGGGGTCGGCATAGTTACGCTGTACCACTGCGAAGTTCTTCGGCTGCCCATAGGCGTCATCGGCCAGAGCGACCTTTTCGAAGTTGTAGTCAATGAAGGGCGGCCAAATACCGAAACCGCTCAAGGGCGCCATGAGGTGCTTGGGCGGGCGGTCTGAACCACCCAAGCCCGGCAACGCCCCACCCATGCGAAAAAACGCTTCTGCACCGACCTCTGCCATCTGCGCGGGAAAGGGAAAGCCAATCCACATGTGCTTGTTGGTCAGGTTGGGGGTTGCTCCAGCCGAGGCGAAGCCAAAACCCGAAAAGAGCAAGGGTTCAGCCAACCCAGGAATGGCCGCCCGCGGTATGGGCCTCAAGTTCCAAATCGGTGCTTTGTGAAAATACAAAATACCGCTGGCATGGTCGTCGGCAACGGCCGCGACGTCGTTCGGCTTGCCGAGCGGGCCCGGGGCTGGAATGAACCACCGGGCATCGTGAATTGAAGCGCCGAAATAAGAATCGCCTTTCCCCAGGTAAGGAATCGGCAGAAAACTCACCAGCCACGGAGGAAACCATGACGGCAGTGGAGGGAGTGGAATCAACAAGCTCGGCGTGACGAGCTGAACGGTGATGGTCGGGAACAGTGCTGGCACGGGTACCAAGTCAGTACCGAGATAAGTTTCTCCCTCCATCTTCTTGAGCGCCGCATCAACGGCGAGGTTCATCGGAGAGGTAAAATCAACCGGCGTGCGTTTGATGTAAAAGGGCAGTTGTTTGGTGGCGCCCGGCGGAGGGTTGAACACCTTGTTCAACCTTTTCTCGAGCACTCCGCTCTCGCCCAGCCGTGCGGTGACCCACCAATTGCCGCGTGAGGCCATGGCCGCCACCACCGCGTGCTGATTCCACACGCTGGCGCGCAAGGTCGCCCCATTGACGGCGCCGCTGCCCACGGTGATGTCTCCAATTTCTCGGTTGCTGACGAAGCTCGCCGGCCGGGGAACATTCCACTCTGGGCGGCCACCCACCGCGTGGCGCATGATTTCACGAACCAGCGTTTGCTCATCGAGCTTGGCGGCCATTCGCTGAAAAACTTCTTGCTGATGAATGAGGAAAATCGACAACGCATTCATCTGCCACAACATGGCGTACAAGCCGGTGACAGTGTCTTGCATGCCGAAGTTGCCCATCAGGGCGCCGAGCACGGTGGGCCGGGTCCATTCGTATTCAACCCGGTCTTGCTCATCGCGAACTTGCTGCACCGGGTTGCGCAGTTCTTTCGCCGCCTGGCATTCGGGCTGAATCAAGCCGATAGAGCTGTTGCACTTATTTCCGTGGTCATTCATCGACAGCATGAGCGCTTTTTCTGCTCCGTCGAGCAAGCCGCGATACGACGCCGCGTAGCTCACCGCGGCTTGAATGCCAGCAATCGCCACCATGTGCGCAATCTGCACGCGGTTAAGCAGCGCGAGAGAATTGAAGCCCCGTGCCACCACCACCGCGTTGCTGTAGGCACCTTGGTCGGCCACCTGCTGCAGCTCTATTTTTTCCTTCATTTTGGTACCGAAGGAGAGCGTCATCATCACCATTAGGCTGATGAGCAGCAGCGTGAACGCGAACATCACCAACGTCTGCCCGCGCACCAGCACCCGCTTGGTCGTTTTAAGGTGGTTGGCCATATTCAAGCCCCAATAGTCAGGCATTCAACCGGCCTTTCCCATCGGACGAATGGACGTTCGTTCGTAACCCACTGTCTTTGAATGCAGTTTTAGGGCTGCACGGCGGGCCCACGTCGCGTCGCGAAGACACTTACCTGGCCGTCTTTCAGCTTGGTCTGCAGGGTAACTTGCTCGCTGCCCTTGAAGTAGGTCGACGGGTCTTGCGGGTCAACCTGGTAGCCCGTCTTGGACAATGCGTCTTTATAGAAGGCCCGCACCTTCTCTTCAGCGTTGACGGGAGCGAAGTACACCAACGTGTCAGAACCTTCGATGCTCGAGCGAAGCACGCTGTGTGCACCAGGAAAAAGGGGAATGAAGTCGGCCCCCTGGGGCGGTTTTGATTTGAGAATGTTCGCTTCACCCATCACGATGGTGACATAGCCGGGCGCGTTCTCTTGAAAAACCGCGCTGTAGGTCATCAAGTTGTCGGGGTCGACACCAGTCAATATCGGCCCCATTTGCAGCCGCGCCTCAACGTACAAACCTTGCTTGATGAACGAGTCGTACAGGTAACGCATTGAGTCTTCGACTTTGCCCTTCACTGTCACCGCGTGCATCTTCACCGGCACACCCATGGCCCAAGTCACTCCGGGTATTTCGGTTTCTGAAACAATGCCCGGTACTTCCCAGTTGAACCGTCGAGGCAGGCGGGTGCCGCCATCGGGTGCGCTTTTTGACTCGGCGCCACCGTCTTTGGCGGGCGCGGCGCTCACTGACAAAGCGCAGCTGAGCAGCAAGGCAGTGCACCGAAGAAGTCGAAACGTCATAGCGAAGGCGGGGTGGGCGCGCAGTTCTTATTGGGCTCGAAATTGCGTCGACGCACCGGAGTCATCATGCGCATCGAATACGTGCCTTCAATGGGAAAGACATATTCACCGGCGTTGTGACGCGCGAGCAGCTCGTCGAGAATCGGCTGCTCTAGGTTTGAGCCCCCTTGCGCTGCGTTCCAGTTGGCGGCCTGCGGCATCATCAGCGGGTTAGACGCCACGTACGACTGCAGCCCCATGTGCGCGAGCAGCATTTTTGACATCACCCAGTTGGCGAAGGGAATGCGCATCGGGTACCAAAAGATGAGCCGCGTATCGAGACGGGTCAGCTGCAAAACGTCGTCAATGGCGCCCTGGTCAAACTGCTCTTCATCACTGTCGCTGGCCGGTTTGAGACCGTTGTCGTCCGACAGGTCTCTCACAATCCACACGATGGCACCGGTGTAGGTGACAGGCGCCCCGCCCGTCTGCACCACGTCATTGTAGCGATTGTCTTTATGCCGGTTGAACATGTCGGCCATTTGCACCGCCGCGCCGCCTCCGCCTTGACGAATGAAAGTACCAATCGACGGCAGCAACGCCAAAATCGCCGCGTGCGTCATTGCCGTGCAATTGCCGTGGTTCACACTGCCCGCGCGCGTCGCCCGGTACGCCGCGTACTGCGTCATCACCCGGCCGTGCATCATCGAGAAGAGCTGCATCGTGCCGAGAATCAGAAACAGCACCAACGGCATGGTGATGGCGGTTTCCACCGCGGCCTGCCCGCGTGTACGCCGCTTCGTCATCAACTTCGAGCTCATCGTGGAGCGCAGTATGCGCAAGTCGGCACCTTTCAGGGCATCGGGCGACTGGACGCTTAGTCGACATTTATGAATTTGCTGCCTTTTTGGCGCCTATTCAAACCGTGTTGTCGAGCGCGTTGAGCACTTCGGCCGCGCGCGCAAAGGGTCTCTCACCCATCGCCGCGTACGCAGCGATGAGCCGCTGCGCTTTTTCATAGCCGTCGTCGATAAAACGCAACCCGCGGTGCTCGGTGTCCCACGCTGCCAAACGGCCCAACGCCCGGTACGGCGCCGCCGCGGCCCGCCGTGCCTCTTGCCGCTCACGCAAGGGCGCGGTGCTGCTCAACGCGGGAACCACCCATGAACCGGGCGCCGCGTCTGCCGGAGCCTCCAGCCAACGCGGCGCTGCCCGCACCAAAAAATTCGCCAACTCGCGCCGGTCAGCCTGGTCGATGGCGGTGAGAAAATCGCTCAACGCTTTTTCCTGCGACAGGCCGGCAGTTTTGAGCTGCGAGGGAAAAGCCACCTTCTTCTTGTCGTTCTCTGACGCCACCCACAAACGCTCGAGCGTCTTCTGCATCGCTTCGACGGCGAGCAGGCTGTGCTCGTGCCATACGAAGGCATGCGAAGCGTCTAACGCGCGCACTTGCCCGAGTGAAAAGGCAAAACCCAACGCGCAAAGCGAAGACCGGCGCGCCACCTCGAGCTGCGCCACCGAATGCCACACCGCTGAGCCCTGGGTCAGCTTGAGCAGCTGAAAAAGAAAAAGCTCGTCGCCCAAACCAAGCGCTTCGGGCAGCACCACGCCTTGCGCGCTGCTTTCTCCCAGCGGTGCTTCAAGCAGCCATTGCAACAGCTGCACCGTCGAAGGCCCAAAGCCAATGCGAAACGGTGGGTGCCGCTCCCAGAAACGGCCGCTCATGTCGCGCTGGTAACCTGTGCCCCGCGCCAGCGTAAGCACCGCGCCTTTGCCCAGCATGTCTTTGAGCAAACCCACCGCCGTGGGCCCCATGCGCCAAGGAGCCTTGCGCGCAGACAACAGCAGCCGCTGCACGGCTTCGAAGGGCGCCGCGCCCATCACCGCGCGGGCCAGGGCCAAGGCATCGGCTTCAGCGCGGCTCACCACCGCGCTCATTTGAGGCCCCGGCGAAAGGCGTCGGCTGCTTGGGGCCAGCCGTTGACCGTCAGCTTGCCGTCGACGAAGCGCAGCTCTACCGTGTTGCCGCGGTGAAAACGTTCGTCGGTGGGCGTGTAGCGCTCCGACAAGAAGTGCATTACCTGGTTTGAAGAGCCAACCCACCTTCGGCTCGGCTCGGGGCGCGTTTTCTCGTACCGCCCGTCGACCAGCAAGTCGGTGGTGGCGAGAAACCTGTCTACCGCGTCATCGCGTTTCGCTTTGAGCTCGGCCAAGGTGTAACCCGAATAAACCATCACCGAGAGCCCTCGCGCGCGCACCCGCTCGGCAAAGTCGGCCAGCGGCGCCGGTTGCTCAAAGGGCTCGCCTCCCAAAATAGAGACGCCTTCGACGCCCTCGGCGGTGAGTGCTTCTTGCGCCAGCGCCGCCGAGTCAGCCTCGCGGCCCGCGCTGGTGCTGAACATTTCGGGGTTGCAGCAGCCCAAGCAACGCAGCGAGCACCCCTGCACCCACAACGCATAGCGCTTGCCCGGCCCTTCGGCTTCGGTGTTGGCCACGGTTTGCGCGATGCGGAGCTTCACAGGTTTAAGGGATTCTATTTCAGAGATTGAGGCTCTTGGTGGTGACTTCGTCGCTCTTGATGATGACTTCAATGCGCGTGTCGATGCCCTCAGATTCATTCAGCAACCGCAAAGTGTGCCGACCGACGGGCAGTTTCTTTTCGACGAGCGGCGTGTCTCCGAGGCGCTTTTTGCCCAGGTACACCTGTGTCCACGGTTCGGTCTCGAGCGAAAGCTTGCCGGTGCTCGAGGGCGTCGTTGGCAGGCGCGACGGAGGGGCCAGCGGCTCGGGCGTGGCGGAATCTGGCGGCGGCTTGATGACCACCGCAGGCACTTGGGCAGGCCCAGCAGCTGGGGGAAAATTGACTGAAACCGGCAGGCGCACTTGCACCGGCATTGGCGTACTTTCGGTGTGGAGCAGCCCATAAAGCACCGCGGTGAAGCCGACTGAAAACAACGCCAACGTTTGCAGCAACGGGCGTTTCCACTTTGGGGCGGGGTGTTTGCGTGGGCCGTCGTCAACCTCGGGCAGCGCAGGCGGGGCGGCGCCGGCCAACAACTCGCGACGCATCGCGATGCGCTCTTCGAAGAGCTGGTGCATCAGCGTGCCAGCGTCTTGCGCCGTCGGCGTGCCAGCGGGGTATGTCTTGAGCCAGTCGCGAAGGGCGAGATGAAAAGCCTGCGCGTCGGCGTAACGGGCCGCCGGCGTGTAATGCAGCGCGCGGGCGATGAGCGCGTCGAGGTCAGGGGGCACCGCGGGGTTGCGCACCCGGGCTGAAGGCAGCGGTTGGCTCGAGAGCAACCGCGCCACAATGGCCGGGTCGTCCATGTCTCCATGCAACCGGGTGCCCGTCACCGCTTCGAAGAGAACTACCCCCAGCGAAAACACGTCGGCCCGGGCATCGACCGGCTCAGCGCGCGCTTGTTCAGGCGCCATGTACGCTGTCTTGCCCTTCACCACTCCTTTTTGCGTTTTGCTCGAGCGCTGCAGCGCTTTGGCGATGCCAAAGTCGAGCACCTTCACCTCGCCGTCATAAGTGATGAGCAGATTTTGCGGCGAAACGTCGCGGTGCACGATGCCGAGCGACTGGCCCCAGTGGTTGGTACGGCTGTGCGCATAACCCAACCCCGCGGCGGCCTCGGCCACGAAATGCACCACCATGGGCAAGGGCAAGGCAAAGCCGCGGCTCGTCGCCGAGCGCACCACGTGCGAGAGCGTTTCGCCGTGCAAGTACTCCATCGCCAAGAAGTAGCGGCCCTGCGCCACGTCGAGCTCGATGATGCGCACGATGTTGGGGTGCGAGAGCTGCGAAGCGATGCGCGCTTCGTCGAGAAACATGCGCACATATTCTTCGTCGCTCGCGTCACGCGAGAGAATGCGCTTCACCACCATGGGCGCTGCCAACGGGCTGGGTGTCAATGGGCGCGCCAACCAAATTTCAGCCATGCCGCCCTTGGCCAGTGGCGCCACCAGCACATATTTACCGACTGCGACGCCCGGGGCCCAACCCTCACTGGCTTCAGTTTGTCGGCGGTCTCGGGGTGACATCATCTTGGCGAGGGGCGCAAAGAAACACTAAGCATACGCGAATGCGACGGTGGGCTTTCGTGCTTTGGGTGTGGGTGGCAGCGGCCACGGCAGAGGCGGCCGAGACAGAGGCTCCGGCGGTCAGCGAAGCGCGCAGCTTAATGGCGGCGGTGAAGTACAAAGAAGCCGCCAAGGTGTTGGCGTTGGCCCTCGCCAAAGGTGAGACCGACGCCGAGACGACACAGCGGCTGTTCGAGCTTTCGGGCATCGTGGCCGGCACGCTGAACCGACCAGAGCAGGCACGCGACTTCTTTTTGCGGCTGCTTTCGGTGAACCCAGAAGCCAGGCTGACCAAGCGTTACCCTCCGCGGGTGATGACGCCCTTTTTCGAAGCCAAAGCTTCGGCAGAAAAAAATTTAGGGCTGGGGTTCAACGTCATGCCGGCGCGCGTCAAAGAGGGCCGCGTCACCCACCTCATGGTGGAGCTGCAAAGAGACCCGTTGGCCATGGCCCGCACGGTGCGGCTGTACTGGCGTGACGGAGCCGATGAATGGCAAGGGCTCGAGCGCCCCGCGTCGCTGGGGGTGCTGGCGTTTGAAGTCAGCGGCACCGAAGTGCAATGGCACGCCGTACTGGTGGGAGAAAACGGGGTGGCATTGGTGACGCTCGCCAGCCGTGACATGCCGCTCATCGCCCGGCCTTGACTGGAGCCGCATCCAGTGGGTGAGTCTCTTCGTTGCCAGCGACGGGACAAGCAGCACGCATGTTATTTTAGCAAAATATCCAGGGAAATCAGTTACTTATAGGTTCTGGCGCTGAAACTTCAGCTTAGCCGGCCGCGAGCAACGCGGCGCCGATGAGGCCACTGTCGTCGCCCAAAGCGGCCATTTTGATTTGTACGCGAGCTGCGGCCCGCGCGCCTGTTGTCGACTTCACGTGTGCCACCACCTGCTCC
>JAIBBR010000033.1 GCA_019694575.1 Myxococcaceae bacterium | reverse complement strand
GGTGTCGAGACCCAGGACGACGACTTCAAAATATCAGAGTGAGCCTGCATCACCGTGGCGAAGGCGTTCAGTCGACTTCAGTCGACCCGATAAGAACCCTTCGCCTTTAGGCGAAGGTAGTCAGTTCTTCATCGGCACATCGGTGACGAGCTGTTTTTCATAGACGCGGTACGTCTTGTATTTTTTGCAACCAAACAGCTCGATGGCGCGGTTCACCATGTCGTTGTCTTCGAGTGTCCACCCGATTTCGCCGCCCCACCAACCGAGCTTGCGCGCGTTGTTGACGGTGTCGAGCATCAGAATCGAGTCGAGCCCGCGCTTACGGAAACCGGGCCGGGTACCCAAAATCACCAGCCGGCCGCTCTTGATGCGGCTCTTCGCCCAGAGCAGTTTGGAAAGGCCCACCGGCAAGAAGCCAAAGCGAGTCAGGCGCCCGTTGGCCGCTTTGAAGGCGTGGTTCATGTCAGGCAGCGTGAGTGAGAAGGCCACCGGCAAGGTCTCACCCTTCACGTATGCGAAGAGCGCCAAGCTGGGCTCGACAATCATCTTCAGGTCTTTGGCCATTTGGTCGAACTCGCGGTCGGTCATCGGCACGAAGCCCCAGTTTTTTTCCCAGGCCTGGTTGTAAATTTCTTTAATCATGCGCACTTCGTTGGCGAAGTCTTTCATGTTCGCCTGGCGCACCAGCACGCCTTCGCGGGCGCGAATTTTCTCGGCCACGCGCTCAATTTTTTCAGGCACCGGCTTGCGCACGTCAATTTCCCACGCCCACAGGTCTTTCGCCTTGGCGAAGCCCGCGCCTTCAATGAGCTTGGCGTAGTAGCCGTGGTTGTACGGCATCATCAGGTACGGTGGCAGCTCGGTGCCTTCGACCAATAAACCGAATTCTTGGTTGCTGTTGAAGCTGGCGGGCCCCATCACTTGGGTGAGCCCCCGCGAGCGGCACCAGGCGTTGGCGGCGTCGAGCAGTGCACGCGCCACGTTGACGTCGTCGATGCATTCGAAGAGGCCAAACGCGCCCACGCGGGTGCCGTGAAATTCGTTGTAACGGGGGTCTTCTGAAGCGGCGACGCGCCCGACGATTTGGCCTGCTTTGCGCGCGAGGAAAAATTCGACCCGGCCGTGATCAAACCAAGGGTTCTTCTTCGGGTTGAGAAAGTCTTCGCGCTCCAAGAGCAGCGGCGGCACGAAAAGGGTGTGCCCTTTGTACATGTCGTACTGAAACTGAATGAAGAGCTTCTTTTCGTCAGCCGTACGCACCGGCGTCACCGCAATGTCGTTGGGAACCGCAGCTGAAAAAGAAACGGCCACCCTCTGCGAATCAGTGCTCATCGTGCCTCCGTTAGACAGGTACAAAACCTTGGGGCGGCGGTTTAACCCAGCCACACACGGCCGCCGAGGGGCTCATTCACATTGAGTGAGCCATTTATTGCTCACCTAACAACATTGAATTTACGTAAAATAAGGTATTTAAAGAAGCCCGTTGTCGCGGTACCACTGGGCGGTGTGGTGCACGCCCTGCTTCCACTTCACTTGGGGCTCCCACTTCAAGTCACGGCGGGCATCGGCGCTGTCGCACACCCAGTGGCGCTGCTTGAGCTCATTGACCTTGTCGAGGGTAAGCATCACCGCGCTGTTGGTCAGCTTGGCCACCGCGGTGTTCACCGCAGCGACACTGGTGAGCAGAAAGAACGGCACTGGCAGCGAAACCAGCGCCTTCTTGCCCATGGCTTCTTCCATGTCTGACAGCATTTGCCGCCACACATAGGCTTCGCCATCGTCGACGAAATAGGTGCTGCCGCTGGGCACATCGAAGCGCTTGGCCGCGCACACACAGGCCGCCGCGCAGTCGGGGGCGTAGGTGACGCTCAAGGTGTTCTGCCCGTCTCCCAGGTACGGCAGCAGGCCCGACTTGATGGCCTTGAAGAACGAGAGCACTTCTCGGTCGCGGGGGCCGTAAATCATGGGCGGGCGAATGATCGTCACGGGCAGGTTCTTCGCCTCGGCGCGCACCAGCTCTTCAGCGGCCCACTTGCTGCGCGCGTAGCCGGTGAGCGGAGAAGCCTTTGCGTCAGCAGCCACCGGTTTGCCGTCGGGAGAAGAGCCCACCACGGTGAGGCTCGAGACATAGACAAAGCGCTTCACCTTGGCGCGCTTGGCGGCATCGAGCGCGTTGGCGGTACCCTGGGTGTTGACGCGGTCGAATTCTTTTTGAGAGCGCGCCTTCACCAGCCCGGCCGAGTGAATGACCGCGTCGACACCTTCAGCCGCCTCTTCGAGTGAAGCGCCGTCGCTGACATCGCCGAACGCCAGCTCGACGCCGGGCCGGCCTTCTAAATGAGCTCGGCTCGACGACTGACGCACCAGGGCGCGGGCTTCATCTTTTTGAGCAACTACCTGCTCAACGATGTGCGAACCAAGAAACCCACTTGCACCTGTAACCAGAATCTTCATGTCTATAACCTATTGTAAATTTTAATTTTTTAACTCAAACACAGTACCGCGCGGGCCGTGAGGCGCCCCTCTCAACGACCATGTCAACCAGGGGTCTGAACCTTGACCCCATGTACCACCCCATTTTATTGAACCGCCACCCGCCGCTCCCCCTTTACGAAAGGTCTTACTGACCATGACTACCGCGTCTGAGTCTCATCGGCCAGCCACCGTCGTCAACCACCCCCACCTCATCGCCGCCATCGACGCCGGCCAGACTGAAAAGTCGCGCGGCTTCGCGTTTTTGAACCGCGAAGGGGGTGAAGACTTCATGAGCTTCGCCACCCTGCGCGAAGAAGCGATGAACCGGGCGGCGCACTTTCGGGCCTTGGGTCTGAAACACGGCGACCGGGTCGCCTTGGTGCTGCCCGACGGCCAAGATTTCGTGCCCACCTTCTTGGGAGCGGTGTGGGCCGGCCTGGTACCGGTGCCGTTGTACCCCCCGCTGTCGCTGGGCAAGCTCGACGCGTACCTCGAGACGCTGGTGAACATTTGCCGCAAAGCCACTCCGGCGTACTTGGTGACCAACGCCAAGCTGTCACAGGTGCTGTGGTCGGGCGCGGCGCGCATTCCCTCGCTGCAAGGCGTGCTGGCGGCTGAAGAGCTGCGCCAACCGGCTCCCTCTGAAGCCTCGCGTGAACCGGCGAAGGTGTCGGGCGACGACTTGTGCTTCTTGCAGTTCACCTCGGGCAGTACGTCATTGCCCAAGGGCGTCGAAGTGACTCACGACGCGCTGCGCGCCAACGCGTGGGCCATCATGCGCGATGGCCTCAACACCGACAGCAGCGTCGACATGGGCGTGAGCTGGCTGCCGCTGTACCACGACATGGGGCTCATTGGCTTCGTGCTCTCACCGCTCTTTCACAACGTGCAGGTGACGTTCATACCCACGCTGTCATTCGTGCGCGGAGCAAACATTTGGCTGTCGACCATTCACAAGAAGCGCGGCACCATCAGCTTCGCGCCCAACTTCGCGTACTCGCTGGCCGCCAAGCGGGCCAAGCCTGAGCAGCTCGAAAATTGGGACCTCTCGTGCATGCGCGCCTTCGGGTGCGGCGCCGAGCCCATTAACCCCACCACGATGAAAAATTTCGTCGAAACCTTCATTCCCGCCGGTTTGAAGGCGAGCGCGCTGGTGCCTTGCTACGGCATGGCCGAGGCCACGCTGGCGATTTCGTTCATCGGGCTCGACGAAGAACTTTCTACCGACAAAATCGACGCCACCACGTACCGCGACGAAAAGCGCGCGGTGCCCGCCCAAGGCAATGCAGCGACAGTTGAGTTTGTCAGCTGCGGCCGTACGTTCCCCGGCCACGACGTGGGCGCATTTGCCGATGACGGCCAACGGCTGCCCGACCGGCAGGTGGGCGAGCTGTGGGTCAAGGGGCCTTCTATCGCCCGGGGCTACTACCAAGACCCGCAGGCGAGCGAAGCGACCTTCGGCCAAGGTTGGTTGCGCACCGGAGACTTGGGGTACCTGGTCGACGGCCAAGTGTTCATCACCGGCCGCAAGAAAGACCTCATCATCATCAACGGCCGCAATTACGACCCGCAACGCATCGAGTGGTTGGTCGACGAAATGCCCGAAGTGCGCCGCGGTAACACGGTGGCCTTCTCGGTGCCCGGCCAAGCCTCGGAAGAACTGGTGGTGGTGGTTGAATCACGCAGCGAAAACCCGGCCGCGCTCAAAGAAGCCATCACCCAGCGGGTGAATGAAGAGCTCTCGCTCAACTGCTCTGCGGTGGTGGTGGCGCCTCCGGGCAGCTTGCCCAAAACCTCGAGCGGCAAGCTGCAACGCTCACGCACCCGCCAACAATATTTAGACGGCACGGTGGGCAAAGAAGGCGTGCGCACACTGGGCGCCAGCGCCGACCGCGCGGTGCTGGCCAAGCACGTGGCGTTGGCGTGGGTGGGCAAGAGCCGCCACCGCGTGCGCCGCATCGCCAAGCACACCATCGAAATTCGCAACCTGCGCGACGCCGTTTACAAAGTGAAGCTCGCCAACCACTGGGCCCGGGCCCTGGTCGGCCGGCTGCTCCCTTAACTTTTTCCTTAAACCAGAAAGACGCAAAACCCATGGCCTCAAACGTCAATATGATTTCGCTGTTTCAAGCCGCCGCCTTGGAAGTCAACGGCAAGAAGCTCGACGGGCTGACCGCGAGCACCGTCATCTCGAAGCTGGGCATGGACTCGGTAGCAGTGATGGAGCTGGTCAGCTACTTCGAAGAGAAGCTCTCGATTCGCATGCCTGACGAAGACTTGGCGCAAGTGCAAACGCTGGGCGACTTGCACAACTTGGTGAAGCGGTTGGTGCCGGCGGGCACCGAGGTCACCCTCTGAAAACCCACGGCGACATTGCCGTGGTGGGCATGGCGTGCCGTTTTCCCCACGCTGATGACCTCAACGGTTTGTGGCAGGTGGTGAAAGAAGGTGACGTCACTTTCTCTGCGCCTCCCGCCGACCGTTGGACACACCGCTCGTTTTTTTCGAGCGACGCGCGCGCCACCGACAAGACGTACGTGCAGAAAGGCGCCTTCTTGTCGAACGTGCGCGACTTCGCGGCGTTGCATTATGGCTTGGCGCCGCGGCGGGTGCAGGTGATGGACCCGCAGCAACGGTTGATGGTCGAAGTGGTGCGCGAGGCCCTGCAAGACGCGGGGTATGAAAAGAAGCCACTCGACAAAGCCAACACCGGCGTCTTCGTCGGCGCCAGCGTGTCTGAATACAAAGACCTGCTCACTTCGCGCATGCGGGCGCAGCAAATCATCGACGGCAATTTCGGCGATGCGTTGAACGAGGCCGAAGCGCAAGCGCTGCGCGCGGCGATGGCTGACGTGGTGCCCACGCGCGCGTTCTCGATTGCCGGCGGCTTATTGAACATGATTGCCGCCAGTGTTTCTCAAACCTTTGACTTGAGCGGCCCCAGCTTCACGTTAGACGCCGCCTGCTCGTCGGCGTTGGTGGCAATTCACGAAGGCGTGGTGCACCTGCGCGCCGGCCAATGCAACGTGGCGCTGGCGGGCGGCGTTTATTTGAACCTCACGCCTGACAACTTGGTCGGCTTCTCGCGCATTGGCGCCATTTCACCCACTGGGGCGTGCCGGCCTTTCGACGCGCGCGCCGACGGCTTCATCATGGGCGAAGGCGCGGGCGTGGTGGTGTTGAAGCGCTTGGAAGACGCGCTCGCCGATAAAGACCGGGTGTACGCGGTCATCAAAGGCTCAGGCTGCAACAACGACGGGCGCGGTGACGGCCCAATGACGCCGCGGCCCGAAGGGCAGATTGACGCCATGGCCCGCGCGCACCGCGAGGCAGATTTTCCAGTGCAGACGCTGGGCTTGGTAGAAACCCACGGCACCGCCACCACCGTGGGCGACGTGGTCGAAGTCGGCGCATTGAAGAGCTTCTTCAATCAACGCGCGGGCAAACAATTGAGCGAGCCGTACTGCTACCTCTCTTCAATCAAAGCCAACGTCGGCCACACCATGTCGGCCGCGGGCGTGGCGGGCTTCATCAAGACTGCGCTGGCGCTGTACCACCGAGCGATTCCTCCTCAGCCAGGGGTCGAAGAGCTGAACCCCAAGCTCGACTTGGCGCGCTCGCCGTTTCGCATCGCCCACCAATTGACCCACTGGGAAAAGCCGGCCCAGCACAACCGCCGCGCCGCCGTGAGCTCCTTTGGTTTCGGAGGCACCAACGCGCACGTGTTGCTCGAAGAGGCGCCCGAGTCGTCGCCCGTCGACTCGACTGAACGCGAAGAGCTCTTCGTTTTCTCAGCGGCCACTCCGGCGCTGCTTAGCAAATACCTGCTCTCGAGCGCGCAGTGGCTGGCGGAATCGAAAGCCACCGCCGCTGACGTCGCTTACACGCTTTCACAACGCGCGCTTTTTGCCTGCCGCGTCGCCTTCGTCGCCAAGGGTGAAACGGAGCTGAGTGAGAAGCTCACCCTGCTTTCCAAGGCCATCGCGACGGGCGCAGAGTTGCCCGCGGGCGTTTGGTACGCGGCGCAAGCGGCTGAAGTGGCGGCGCACAAAGTGGCGTTTCTTTTTCCCGGCCAAGGTGCCCAGCGCGTGGGGTTGCTCAAAGACTGGGTGGCGCGCTTTCCCTCGTTTCAGCGCACGCTCGAAAAGCTCGACGGCGCGGCGAAAAATGCGACGGGCATTTCAGTTTTCGAAGCGCTTTACCCTCACTCAGGGCATGACGCGGTAGCGGCGCAACGGCATTTGACGCAGACGCACGTCTGTCAGCCAGCCATGGCTGCGCTCGGGCTCGCCACGGCCGATTTTTTGAAGCAGCTCGGCGTTGAAGCCGACGCGGTGCTCGGGCACTCGCTGGGCGAATTCGCCGCGGCGTCACACGGCGGCATGTTGCCCGGCCCCGAAGCGGTGGCGTTGGTCGCCCGTCGCGGCGCGCTGATGCAAAACTTGAAGCTCGCTGACCCCGGCGCGATGTGCGCGGTGATGGCGAGCCATGACATGGTGGCGCCGCTCATCGAAGGCCTCGAGAACGTGGTCATCGCCAACATCAACCACCCGACGCAGGTGGTGCTGAGCGGCACCACGGCTGCGGTGAAAGCCGCGGCAGAAAAGTTGAACGCGCGCGGCCTCAAAGTCACTCCCCTCGACGTCTCGCATGCCTTTCACTCGCCGTTGATGAACGACGTCGACAAGGGCATGGCGCAACTGCTCGCCGCGACAGACGTGAAGCCGGCCAATTTGCCGGTCGTCTCGTGCATCACCGGCGCGCCGTACGCTTCGGCCGACCAAGCCCGGCGCGTGTGGGAACACCACGCCGCGGCACCGGTGCAATTCGTGCGCGCGCTGAGCTGCTGCGTGACCATGGGCATCGACACCTTCGTGCAAATGGGAGCAGGCACGGCCCTGCTTTCTTTCGCCCGTGGCGTGGCGGCACAAACGCCCGACAGCGCCTTCGTGGCGTTGGCGCAAAATGACGAGAGCGATGGCGCCAGCGCGTTGCTGTCGGCGCTGGGCCAGCTCTTCGTGCGCGGACGTTCAGTTTCACTGGGTGCGTTGCACGCAGGCAACCACCGCACGTTGGTGGGGCTGCCTCCCACGCCGCTCGAGACACAAAGTTATTGGGGTGTGGAGCGCAACCCCGCGCGGCCGCCTCGCAAAATGTCGACGAATTCTAAAGGAGCCCCGATGGACGCCCTGGTAGCGCTCTTCCGCGAGCAGATGTCGCTCTTGAATAACCAAGCTGAAATTCTAAAAGCCCAAGCGCAAGCGTTGACCGCGCTGGCGGGCGGCGACGGGGCCGCGCTGCAGGCTTTCGCGCAAGCTTCGGCCACGGTGGCGAGCGTGCCGGTGGTGGCGGCTCCTGTTTCAGCTGTGGCGAAGACGCCCGACCTTTCGAATTGGGTGGCGGCGAAAGCGCCCGCGGCGGCTGTGGAAACCGCGCCGGCGCCCCATGGCGTCAACCGCGACGAGGTGCACGCCAAGGTGACGTCATTCGTCTCGCGCATCAGCGCATTTCCCACCACGGCGTTGAAAGCCGAACAAACGCTGACCGGCGAATTGGGTTTTGACTCGCTGATGTTGGTGGAGCTCGATGCAGACATTGGCAAGGCCTGGCCCGCGTTGGGTGGTTTGCCGCGCGAGCTTTTTACGCGCACCACCACCATCGCCACCCTCGTCAACCACATCACCACCACGTTGAGCAACAAGCCCGCCCATGAGCCGGCGGCGGCGCCCGTGGCCTCAGCTCCCGTGCAGCGTTATTTGCCCGTGATTACCCAAACGCCGCGCCACACCGTGCGCGAGTCGGTGGTGAGCTTCACCCACCCGCTGCTGGTGACTCAAGACCCGGGCAGCTTGGCGACCGAAGTGGTGCGCGTGCTCAAAGAGCGCGGCGTCAACGCGGTCATCGGCAACGCAGAAACGCAAGGCGGCTTCTCGGGCGTCATTCACTTGGGCTCGCTGAAGAGCACCAACGACTACAAAGCGCCGGTGCGTGAGCTGCTCAAGTTGGCGCAGCGCTTCACGCCCGAAACGGCTGAAGCTTTCGTCACCGTCACCGGTTTGGGCGGCCACTTCGGCCTGCAAGAGCTGAAACCCGAAGCGTTCTGCACCGTGGGCGCGCTCGGCTTCACCAAAGCGTTGGCGCACGAGTGGCCTGACGCGCGGGTGAAAGCCATTGACGTCGACACGCGCATCGCTGCTTCGGCGCTGGCCGCGCACATCGTCGACGAGTTGCTTTCGACCGACGCAACGAGCGAAGTGGGCTTCACGCAAGAAGGCCGCGTACAAGTCGAGCTGGTGCCCACCGCGCTCAACACCGCCAAGCAAACCGCCTTCGGCGCCGACGACGTCGTGCTGATTACCGGCGGGGCCAAGGGGTTGGGCGCCAAGTTCGCCACCGCGCTGGCGCAGAATTTCAAAGTGACGCTCGCGCTCACCGGCCGCTCAGCCGCGACCGAAGAGACAGGCAAAGTCATCGCTTCGCTCAAGCAAGCCGGAGCGAAGGCATGCAGCTACCACGTGATGGACGTGCGCGATGCCGCCAGCGTGGAACGCGCGGTGGCCGAGATTCGCAAGGCGCACGGCAAAATCGACGGCGTGGTGCACGCGGCCGGCGTGCTGGCTGACGGTTGGGTGGGCTCGAAAGAGGCCTCGGCGGTTGACGGCGTGCTCGACACCAAAGTCGGCGGCGCGCTCAATTTGCTCAAGGCGACACAGGGCGATGCGTTGAAGCGCGTGGTGTACGTCGGCTCGTGGGCGGGGCGCTTCGGCAACGCGGCGCAGACCGATTATTCAGCCGCCAATGAAATGATGGCCCGGCTGGTGCGCTGGTCACGGCCCCCCGTGCAGTCAGTGGCCATTGATTTCCCACCGTGGGAAACGAGCTCGATGGTGAAGCGTATTCCCAGCTTCAAAAAAGCCGAGATGCTCAAAGAGGGCGTCACTTTTTTGAGCGACGACGAAGGCACACGCGCGTTCATCGCCGAGTTGATGTGGGGCAACGGCGAAGTGGTGCTGGGCCGCGAGTTGCCGACCCGGGTGAAGACGCACAAGGCAACTTTCCCCGTGTCGCGGTTGAATCACGTTTATTTGAATGACCACCAAATGGCGGGCCAACGGGTGTTGCCGCTCGCGGCGGCGGTTGATCACCTCGCCTCAGCCGGTATGGAAGCCGCGGGCAAGACCGACTCTGCGTTTACCTTGAAAAACTTCACGCTGCAGCGGCCGGTCATGGTGCCTGACACCACTTGGCTCGAAACGGTGGCGAAGCAGCGCGGTGCCGACAGCGCCATCGAGCTGAAACTGATGCAGGGCAATGCGGTGTCGTACGAAGGCGCGCTTGACGTGTTGTCGGCGGCTCCTTCGCTTGCGAGCCCCGTCACCCTCAAAGCGTCGGGTTCGCTGCCCATGCCGCTCACTGAGTTTTACCAGGGCTTCACGTTTCACGGCCCACGGCTGCAAGGCATCATCGCGATTGAAGCGGTTGATGAGCAGGGCATCAGCGGCGTAGTGAAGACGAGTCAACCCGCCGATTGGATTAAAGAGCCGCTGCGCAAACAGTGGACGATTGACCCACTGGTGCTCGACGCCTCGTTTCAACTCGCCGGTTACTGGGCGTGGGTGAAGCACCAGCGGGCCGGCTTTCCCCTCGGGTTTGCCGAGTACACCCAAGTGAAGCCGTTTGGCGCGGGGCCGGTGAAATGCACGGTGACTTTTGAAGCGGCGCAAGGTGACATTTTTACCGGCACACTGACGTGGACGAGCGCAAGCGGCGAAGTGCTGGCGGTGATGAAGGGCACGCAGGCAGAATTCAAGAAGCGCGACCCGCAATTCCAGAAGACTGCCGCTGAAGCGGTTGCCACGAATGCAGAGACTCCCGCTGTTGCCACGCCGACCGCGAACATCGACGAGTCGACGTACAACTTCGAGAAGTTCCCCGAGTACGAAGAGCTCACCGAGCGGTTGCAGCTGGCCGAAGCCTTTGGCTTGAAGAACCCGTACTTCAGCGTGCACGAGCGCATTTGCAACGACACCACGGTGGTGAACGGCAAAGAGATGATTAACTTCTCTAGCTACAACTACGTGGGCAACTCGGGCGACCCGGTGGTTTCGGCGGCTGCGAAGGCGGCGATTGACCAGTACGGCACGTCAGTGTCGGCCAGCCGCGTGGCTTCAGGCGAGAAGCCGCTCACCGGCGAATTAGAACGTGGCTTGGCGCGCTTCTTCGGTACCGAGTCGTCGCTGGTCTTCGTGTCAGGCCACGCCACCAACGTCACCGTCATTGGCCACGTCGTAGGCCCAGGCGACTTGATTTTGCATGACGCGCTGGCGCACGACAGCATCATCGGCGGCGCCAAGCTCTCGGGCGCGAAGCGGCGGCCTTTCCCCCACAATGACTTCGAAGCGCTCGACCGGGCGCTAGAGCAATTGCGCGGCCACTACCGCCGGGTGCTGATTTGCATCGAAGGCACCTACAGCATGGACGGCGACATTCCCGACCTGCCCAAGTTCATCGCCATCAAGAAGAAGCACAAGGCGTTGTTGCTCGTCGACGAAGCGCACAGCGCGGGCGTGGTGGGCAAGACGGGCCGCGGCATCGGCGAGTACTACGACGTCAACCGCGCCGACGTCGACATGTGGATGGGCACGTTGTCGAAGTCATTTGCTTCGTGCGGCGGCTACATTTGCGGCACCCAGGCGCTGACGGAGTACTTGAAGTACACCACGCCCGGCTTCGTGTACTCGGTGGGCATCAGCCCTCCCAACGCGGCCTCGGCGCTGGCGGCGCTGCAGCAGCTCGAAGCGCACCCCGAGCGGGTGACGGCCGCGCAGAACAACGCGAAATATTTCTTGGGCCTGTTGCGCGCGAAGAAGATTGACACCGGCATGTCGAAAGACAGCGCGGTGGTGCCCGCCATCATCGGCAATTCGGTGCTGTGCTTGCAGGTGTCAGACCGTTTGAAAGAGCGCGGCATCAACGTGCAGCCGATTTTGTACCCCGCTGTCGAAGAGCACGCGGCGCGCCTGCGTTTCTTCGTTTCGGCGACCCACACCCCCGCGCAGCTAGAAACCACCGCTACCATTTTGGCAGAAGAGCTCGAGCGCCTGACGCGCGAGCAGACCGACGCAGTCGCTTAGAATTTACAGAAGGAAACACCCCATGACGTCTACGCAAGCTGAAGTCGAAATTGGTTACGACATCTCCAACGAATTTTTTCGTCTCTGGCTCGACGAGCGCATGCATTACACCAGCGCTGTCTACGAGAACGACAAGCAGTCGCTGGAGCAGGCGCAAATCAACAAGTGCCGCATTCTGGCCGGGTTCGCCGAGGCGACGCCCGACTCGTTGATTCTCGACATCGGCTGCGGCTGGGGCGCGAACCTCGAGTACTTGGTGCTGGGCCATAAAGTAAAGCGCGCGCATGGCATTACCTTGTCGCGTCAGCAGCACGACGAAATCATGCAGCGCAAGTTGCCGGGGGTGACCACCTGGTGCGTCGACTACAAAGACTTCGTGCCGCCCGAGAAGTACGACGGCTTGGTCTCTATCGAAATGATTGACCACCTGGTGTCGCCGGCACAGCAGCAAGAAGGCTTGGCGATTCCCATTTACCGCGAGTACTTCAACAAGCTGGCGCAGTGGGTGAAGCCGGGCGGCCATTTCGGTTTTCAGGCGATTTTGCGCAACCGCGTGCCGCGCACTCGAAAAGATTTAGAAGATTTGAAGTTCACCGCCGATGTCATTTTTCCCGGGGGGTTGAACCCGCGTTTAGAAGAGCTGGTCGCCGCCGCCGGGCAGAGCTGGGAAATTTTGCAGCTCCACACCCGCCGCACTGACTATGGCCGCACCACCGCTGAGTGGCTGCGCCGCATGCAGTTGCACGAAAAGACGATTCGCGCCAAGTGGGGCGACACGGTTTACGACAATTACGACCGTTACCTTTCGACGTGCGTGCGCGCGTTCAAAAACCACTGGTCGGGCGACGTGCAAATGAAGCTGCGCCGCATCGACTGAGCGCTAGCCCGCATATGTCGCTCGGAGCGCCACTGACCCTCGATGTGCCCTATGCCGACCCCAACGGTTTCTGGGTGCTCGCCTTGTCGCGGGTACTCACTTCGCACAAGCCCGACGTGTTGCTGCCCAGAGAGCAAGCGGTGCTCGATGAGATGCCCTGGGCGCACCGGCGCTCAGAATGGTTGGCCGGCCGGGCGGCGGCGAAGCGGTTGCTCGCCGTGGCCTGGGGCTTTTCGCAGAACGAGGTAGAGGTTTTGCCGCTCGAGTCGGGCGCGCCACGGTTGTGGGTGAAGGGTGAAGAGCGCCCCGAGCTCACCGTCAATATCAGCCACACCCACGGTTACGCGGTGGCGGTGTGCGCGCGAGAACCGGTGGGCATCGACGTGTGTGATGATGACGACGGGCGTCGCTTGCCGCGCATCGCCAAGCGGGTGATGTCAGAGGGAGAAGCCGAAGCCTGTGGCGCTTTCAACAGCGTGCCGCACCAAGCCGCGGTGTGGGCGGTGAAAGAGGCGGGCTTGAAGCTGCGCATGGGAGGCGTGTTTCAACCCGGCGCGCGCTCGGTGCGGTTGGAGTCGCTGATGCCTCCGCGCGTGGCAGATACGTCGATGCGCTTGTTTCTCTTTCGTTTGCCAGAAGCCGCGGTGGCCGTGGCGCTCAATGCCGTGACGGCGGGCTGAGCCTTTTAAGGGCCAGCCGGAGTCGGGGTGCGCGGCGGGTTGCCGTCATGAGCGCGGCGAATGGACTCAACCCGCTGATATTTAATGATTATTCAACATCGACAGCGACCTTACGAAACTGCGGTTACAGCTCACCGACAATCACCCTACATACGCCTTCAAACCCGCTTCGAGAACCCATGAGTACCGCAACCAGTGCCGCCACCCTTTTGCCGTTGATTTCGCCCGACCCTGATTCGGCGTTCGACCGGCGAGACACGACAGAAAACCCTTTGCTGAGCGCTTACCCCGGCCGTTCTCCGGGCACGCCCCGCGATCGCAACGGCCGCGAACGCCGGGCGACTCCGCGCATGCAGGTGATGCTGGCTTGCGAGCAACGCATTGGCGACGTGCGGCTCAAGCACTACACGACTGACGTTTCGACGTTTGGCCTGTCGCTGAAAGACGGCCCCACGCCGCGCAAAGGCACCCAACTCACCCTCTCGCTTTTGCTGCCCGACATGCCGGCCAAGCCTTTGCGCATGCGCGTGCAAGTGCTGGGCGCTTATGACGAGCGTGGCGGCATGCGGTTGAAGTTCTTCAACCCTCCGCTCGAATCAGTGCGGCGCCTGCACCGCTATTTAAACACGCAGATTTAACAATTGAGCCAGCGCAAACCCAGTCGAGAAGTGGTTATGGTGCTCCGTTGATGGATGACGCCTCGACACTGGAACGCCGGCGGGCTGAACGCGCAGAGCTGACCATCACCGTCGAGTTGCGCGACGCCCGTGGCTTCTCTCTTCACCCTTCGAAAGACATTTCGGTGGGAGGCTTTTTCTTTGACCGCGCCATACCCCACGCGGTGGGCAGCCACGTGGAGCTCGCTTTCACGCTGCCTGGCGAGCTGGAAACGATTCGCTGCATGGGCGAAGTGGTGAACGTGCCCGACGCCAACGCGTACGGCATGGGCGTGCGCTTCATCAACTTAAAGGCCGTGCACCGCCAGCAACTGGAACGATTTCTCAACGAGCCGCGTCGAGGCTAACGATGGCCCTCTTTGACTTTTTTCGCGAGCGGTTGCAGTTCTTGAATCAACTCAAACCGCAGAACCTCAAGAAGCTGGGCAATTCGCGCCTCACCGACGTCATCAACCAAGAGGCGGTACGGGCGCGGCGCCGCGTCGAAGCGCTGCAGGGCCGTTACCCTTCGGCCGACAACCGTGAACTGGCGCAGCGGCTCATCGACCAAAAGAAAAACCTCGCCGGCATGGCAGGCGGCATCAGCGGCGTCTTCGGCGTCATTACCGTGCCCGCCGACTTGCTGGTCATGGTGTGGCTGCAACTGTCGATGCTGGTCGACCTGGCCACGCTGCACAAAGTGTCGCTCAAGAGCGAGCGCGCGCGCCAAGAGCTGCTCGACGTTTTTGGCTACGCCAACGGCATTGGCCCCATGCAGCGCTCGAGCCCCAAAGTGCTGGGTAAGCTGGCGTCGGTGCTGCTGCAAAAGGGCGGCTTTTCGACGTTGGGCAAGGCCATGCCGCTGGTGGCGGCTCCCATTTCGGCCTACCTCAACAACCACCACATTCAACAAGTGGGCGACCACGCACTTCGGCACTACAATGGCTTTGAGAGGGCGGGGGCCAAAGCCCGCGCCAAGCCAGCCGATGACTGAACGGGCGTCGCACATCGACCTGTTGACCGGCGCGTACAAGCGCCAACACTTCGAGCGGTTGCTCGCGCAAGCGGTGTCGTCAGCCCACCGCAACAACTCAGGCTTGTCGCTGCTTTACCTCGACGTCGACAACCTGCAAGAGCTGAACGACATTCACGGCAACACTTCGGTCGACACCGCGCTGGCCTGGCTGGCGCAGAAAATTTCAGACGTCTTCGATGGGCGTGGGCCCATTGGGCGCATCGGTGGCGACGAGTTCGCGGTGGTGCTGCCGGGGGTGACGGTCGAAACCGCCGCGCGCTTGGGCGAGAAATTGCGCCAGGCGGTACGGCAAGAGCTGCATGCGTCGGCCTTCGGCGACTATCGGCTCACGGTGTCGGTGGGAGTGGCAGCGCGCCGACCGCGAGAGCTGTCGGGTGACTTGATGGAAGCAGGCCTCGCCGCCTGCACCCGGGCCAAACAGTCGGGGCGTGACGCGGTGGTCAAGCGGTAAACAAGGCGCGCTTCATTTTTTCTGCCCGCCGCTGCCGCGCACCACCCGCAGCTTGCCTTCGAGCAACGCGACATAGAGCCGGCCTGCTTCTGCGGGAGGAAAAACCAAGTAATCGCCCGCCGGCAACCGTGTACCCGGCTCACCACCATAGGCGCCCAAGTCGAGCTCTTGGCCGGTGGCGGTTTCTTTCAGCCACGCGTGCGGCCAGGCCCGGCCTTCGTCAGCCACCAGGCCCAGCCGCAGCTGAAACTTGCCTGGGTTCTGACGAATCGCCGCTTGAGCCAGCGCCAAACACGCTTGTGGGTTGACCGCTTGCTCGGCTGCCGCTTGCACGTCGCCGTCGGCCGGCTTCACCCCCTTGACCCAAGGCGCAAGCCGCAGCGCACCCCCCACACCTTCAATCGGAAAACCCTCGCTGAACAACCGTGCCCGCGACACATCGAGCAGAGGCACTTTTTCTACCCGGCGAAAAGCAATGATGCCCACGGTGAGCTGCTCGAGCAAACCGTCTTGCCCATAACGCGCGTTGAACGGTTGCCGCAGCAGCGTGCCGTGACAAACGTTGCCCTGCACCACCGCGGCACACCCTTCGCCCTTCTCTTTCGTCACCTCGTCGAAGACGGCGGTGCAACCGGCCGGGGGCGGGCGCAACAACCACCGCGCCGAGGGCATCGAGTCGTTCTCGGCGCGCCCTTGCGCATCGAGCAGGTAGTCAACCTGGGTGTGGGCTTGGGCGCGGCGAAAGACGTGCTCCGACTGGTAGCGCAGGTGGTGACCGTCGAGCTCGACTCGCACCCACCCCACCGGCGTGCCAGCCAGCGACATTTCGTAGTTGGCCGTCTGGGCCAACAAGACAGTGAGCGGCAAGAACCCCAAAACCATGCGCAGGCCTTGAAGTATCTCACGCTTCGCTTTCCTTGCACCCCACGCGCACGTGCAGATAATGCGAAAAACCACATGGTTAAAGGCACACGCCGCCGGTTCATTGGGTGGGGGTTTCTGGGCGGCCTGACTTTGGGCGTGCTCAATGCGGCTGTTTTGTCTGCCGGGTGGAACATTCACCTCGACACATACTCGTGGGTGTCGATGCTGCTGCTCGACTCCGTGCTGGGCATGTCATTGGGGGTGGCGCTGCTGGTGGCGCGCAGCAGCGATGACCAGGGCCGGCAAGCGCTGCGGCAATTGGCGCAGGGCGACTTGACGCTGCGGCAAGGCGCGAGCCCTACCCAGCCGGTAGAGCTTAGCCAGCTGGTGCTCACCTTGCGCCGAGCGCTTTCACAAGTGCAGCGCGTGACTGAAGGGCTGCACCGCACCTGCCGAGAAGTGTCTGACCAAACCCGCTCGCTGCTCGAAGCCGCGCGCCGGCAAGATGACGCGGTCAACCGCTCGCAAACCGCCGTCGGCGGCATGGGCGAGAGCCTGAAGAGCGCCCACCGCCGCACTGGGCAATTAGAAACCTTCGCGCACGACACCACCAACGCGGTGACTGAAATGACCGCGCGCATCGAGCAAGTGGCGCAAGGCTTGGCCGAGCTCAACGACGCGGCGGGCCGCACCAGCGCCCAGGTACAACTGCTGTCAGAACGCGCGCACGGCATGGCCGACGCGGGCGAGGGGTTGGTGGCTTTCGCCCGGCAGACCGAAGACTTCATCGGCTCGGTCGAAGGCGGCATCGATTCGGTGCGGCGCCGCGTCGAAGAAACCGGCAACTTGGCGCATGAGGTGACACTCACCGCGGAGCAGGGCGAAAAGCTGGTGGCCGACAGCACCCTGGGCATCAAGCAGCTCGACGAAACCGTGCGCCGGGCCGCAGACATTGTCGGCACCTTGGGCGTGCGCGGGCTAGAAATTGGCCGCGTCGTCGACGTGATTCAAGACATCGCCGACCAGACCAACTTGCTCGCGCTCAACGCCGCCATCATTGCCAACCAGGCGGGCGAGAGCGGCCAAGCCTTCGGCGTGGTGGCGCAAGCGGTGCGCGGCCTGGCCGAACGCACCGCCACGTCGACACGTGAAATCGCCCAACTGGTGCGCAGCGTGCGCGAAGGAGTGGAACAAGCGGTAGAGCTGGTGCGCGAAGGCCAAGGGCAAGCGTCGGTGGGCGTGGCACTGGCCCAAAAGGCGAGCGGCGCGCTGAAAGAAATTCGCGCTATCTCGTCGCGGGCCCTTTATGCCGTCGAGGCGAGCGTGGCTGAAACCAAGCGGCTCGAAGCACAAGGGGCCCAAGTGGTGGCCGCCTCGCGCAAAATCGTGGCCCGCGCCGACGAAGTGAACGCCCAGGCCGTTGAACAAGCCAGCGCCGGTAAAGAGTTGGTGCGGCACAGCCACGACATGGCCAAGAACGCCACCCTCGCCGCGACCAAGGCGCAGGCCCAGGTACGCGCCGGGCGTGACTTGTCTGACTCGCTTTTGCGGCTCACCGCGGCCATCGACGAAATCAAAGCCGCGCAAAACGTGCTCACCAAAGGCCAGAGCGACATCACCCATGAAGTCGGCGAGGTGCGTGAAGACGCCGGCCGCATTGTGCACATTGCCGACGGGCTGACACGCGCGGTGGAGCAGCTTTCGCGCGAAGCCGACGGGCTCGACGACGAAGTGCTGCGCTTCAAGCTGCCGACGCCGCGCCCAGGAGGCACGCTGAAAGTG
This sequence comes from Myxococcaceae bacterium, assembly GCA_019694575.1. Taxonomy (GTDB): domain Bacteria; phylum Myxococcota; class Myxococcia; order Myxococcales; family Myxococcaceae; genus JAIBBR01. Next base: position 23,694 of record JAIBBR010000033.1, on the reverse strand, counting down.
GGCTTACACCGCACCGAAGGGTTGCAGGCCACCCGTGGTTTAGACCCACTGTTCACCATTGACTTGCAGTTGGCCGAGCTGTCGGGCGCGCTCTTCAACACCTTGGTGCGCTTTGAAGACGGCATGCTCTTGCCCGACTTGGCCGAGCGCTGGGCAAGCGACATCACCTCGAAGCGCTTTCGCTTCACCCTGCGCAAAGACGTGCTCTTTCACGACGGCACGCAGCTCACCGCGCACCACGTCAAGGCGCACTTCGAGCGGTTGTTGGACCCGCGGGTGGGCTCTCCTGAGCAGAGCGTGCTGCAAGACGTGGAAGGCGCTTTCGACTTCATGAATGGGCAAGCGCGCGAGGTCACGGGCATAACGGTGCTCGATGCGCACACCCTCGACATTCGCTTGCGTGAGCCACGGGCCTTTTTCTTGCGGCTCTTGGCGCTGCGCGGCACCGCGGTGGCCAAGCGCACCGAAGACGGCCGGGTCGTCGGCACTGGGCCTTTTCGGCCGCTCGCCTCTGCGGCCGGTCACCTGCTCTTCGAGCGCAACCCGAACTATTTTCGCCCCCTGCTGCCGTACCTGCACCAGCTCGACTTTCACCTCTGTGCGTCGCGCGACGAAGCGCTCGCCTTGCTGAAAGCGGGTGAGCTGCACGTGGTGTCGTACCTGCACGCCGAGCACGTGCAACAGGCCCGCATCGAAAATGGGCAACTGGCCACCACCCAAACCCCCTCGGTGTGGTTCTTGGGCTTCAACGTCAGCCACGCCCCCTTTGACGATGCCCGGGTGCGGCGCGCGATTCGGGCGGGCCTCGATGTGCGGGGGCTGGTTGAAAATTTTCACCCCGGCGCCCGTGTCGCGCGCTCGCTCACCCCCCCTACCGTGCTCGAGGGTGAACGGGTTGAGGAGCCGCGCGTCGACCTGGCACTCGCGGAGCGCTTGCTCGCCGAGGCAGGCCACCGCTCTTTGAAGTTGACGCTGCCGTCACGCGACACCCGCGCCGAAGACGCGGCGCTCTTCAAGCCGCTCATCGACGCCGGGTTGGTTGAATTGACGCAGCCAGAAATCACCGAGGGCTATTGGCAGCAGCTGCGCGAAGGCCGGGTGCCGCTCTTTCGCGGCAATTGGATAGCGAATGTCACCGACCCCGACAACTTTCTGCACTTGCTGCTCAACTCACGGGCGCAGCGCTATTACGGCCTTGGCTACAAGAGCGACGCGCTTGACCGGTTGACCGACGAGGCGCGCGGGCAAGTCGACCCCGTGCGACGCGTGGCGCTGTACCAGCGCGCCGAAGCGGTGCTGCGCGAAGACTGTGTGTTGGTGCCGCTGTACCATGAGCGTTTTTATGTGGCGGCCAGCCCTGCGGTGCAGGGGTTGCGGCTGCACCCCACTCCGCCGCAAGTGCGGTTTGAGGCGTTGTGGCTCGAGAGTTGAGTGTGAGGGCCTTAGGGCACCGGCTGCAACATGATGCGCACCGTCAACCCACGCACTTGCTTGAAGTCAGTCACTATCGTCGCTTTGCTGCGAAGCAACATTTGGTAGCTCGATGCCAGCCCCAAGTTGAGCCGCATGGTGCGTGACTTGCAGTTGTCGACTTCAACCCGTGGGTCAAAAATGCGCCGCTTGTCTTCGTCGCTCAGCACCAGGCTCTCATCAATGAAGTGCACGTAAGGCACGCCGCGGTGGCTGCCCACCTGCACCAATGGCGGTACCCGAGGGCCGCCTTGGCGCCCCCGCGCTCGCACGCAGGAAAAGTGAAAAAGGTTGCGCACCACGCTGATGACGTCTTGAGGTTCAACCAGCGCCAGGTGCGGGCCGGCGCCGTCGAGGAGAAACCGGCCGTCGCGTTCGACCCAACCGTCGATGCCGGTGAGCGCTTCTTGGGTCACCTTCACCAAGTCAATTTTTTGAGGCTTGGCCGTGGTGGGCGGCTCGGCCAGACGGGCAAACCCCGTCACCAAGTCTCCAATGCGTTGCACACCGACCAACGCGTCGTCGATGACTTGCGACACGTCACGCACCAGCGCTTCGGTTTGCTCTTCGTCACCGTGAAGGGTCTGCAGCCGCCTGCCCATGGCCTGTGCCAGCGGGTTCGACTGTTGCCGCAAATACGCAGCGGCGGCTTGGGCGGCGCTCCACAGCTCGCCCACTTTGTGCGCATAGTCGACGAGCACCTCTAAGTTGGGTCGAATGAAAGAAAGCGGGTTATTCACCTCGTGCGCCACGGAGTTCGCAAGCTGCCCGGCCAGCGCCAGCTTTTCGCTCTGCACCAATTGTTCGCGCGTCGTCACCAGCCCGTCGATTTTCTCGCCCAGGCTTTCGTACACCTGGGCATTGTCGAGCGAGAGCCCAAGCTGGTGGGCGAAAAGGGTGCCCTTTTGCAGCTCCGACGGCGCAAAGGCCGGCGAGAGCAAGTGCCGAAACGCGGCCAGCACCCCCACGGTGTGGCCACGCGCCATCAGCGGGTACACCAGCACCGAGCCGTACGGGCTGTTCGCCAGCAACGGGTCGGCATTCGACAGGCAAACCGGTTCTCTGGCGCGACTCACCCGCTCGGCCAGCTCGTGTAGCTGCCCCACGTCGTAAGCAGAGTCGGCTTTCAACCCGTGCACTTCGAAGCCACCGTCGCGCTTTGGCAGCAGCAGGCCCAGGTCTTCGGCCCGCAACACCTGCCGAGCGGTGTTCACCGCCATCGTCACCAGGTCTGCGCGCTTTTGCGTCGAGAGCAACGAGCCGCCGGCTTCGTAGAGCGCCACCATGCCCTGCAAGTGGCTCTTCTGTAACGCCCGCTCGAGCAGGTGCTTGAGCTCGACCAAGTCGTACGGCTTGGTGATGTAGTCGTACGCACCCCGCTCGATGCAGGCGAGCGCAGTTTCGACGCTGGCGTAGCCCGCGCCGACGATGACCTCGATGTCGGGGTCGACGGCGTGCAACGCTTCGAGGGTGTCGGTACCCTTCATGCCGGGCATCTTCACGTCGGTGAGCGCCACATCGAACTTGCGGCGGCGCAGCGCGGCGACCGCGGCCATGGCACTCTCGGCGGTTTCAACTTCGAAGCCTTCTTGCGTCAGCTCGAACGAGAGCATTTCGCGAAGGGCGGGCTCGTCGTCGACGACCAACACCATCGTCTTGCCCTTCATGGTTTGCCCCCATCGTGCTTGGTGCCTTCACCGATATAGGCAGCCGGCATGCCAGCGCTGTCTGTTTTGCCCAACCAAGGAGCCATTGAAATGGTTGGTTTTTTTTAAACCGTGGGCAAATCAACCAGCCTTCGTGGTGCGCGGCCTGGGTCAAATCAAACCTCGGGGTTGCTTTTTACCTGGCACCTGCCGGCCCTGCCGCAAATCACCAGGGTGTGCTTGCCGCTGATGTAAGTCTGGGTAAGTATCTCGCCTCTTTTAAAGGGGTAGGTTTGACCAATTTTCGTGCTGCCGAACTGTCTGCCCACGTCGCGCAAAAATCGGCCTGGGTTTTAGGCGCGTGTCTTTTCGCTACCGGCCTTTCGAGCCTTGTCTACCAAGTGCTCTGGTCGCGCTTCATCGCCGGGCTGGTCGGCGCCTCGTCTGTGGCCCACGTCATCGTGCTCATCGTTTTCATGGGCGGGCTGGCGCTCGGCTCGTGGGTCTTCGGGCAGAAGGCTGACCACGTGGCGTCGCCCGGCAAGCTCTACGCCATGTTGGAATTGGCCGTTGGCCTCTATGCCATGGCCCTGCCGTGGTTGCTCAAAGGCGCGGCCATTCCTTACTTAGCGTTGGCGCGCAGCCATTACCCCGACGACTTGGGCACAGTCGCGGCGCTGCGGTTTTTGCTGGCGATGGTTTTGTTGTTGCCTCCCACGGTGTTGATGGGCGGCACCTTACCCGCCGCGGTGCGCATGTTGGCGGGGCAGCAGGGGCTGCGTCACACCGTGGCCCGTTTGTATTTTTTGAACAGCTTGGGCGCGGCACTGGGCGCGTCGCTGGCCGCATTCATTTTGTTGCCGTCGCTGGGCATGGTGGGCGCGTCGCTGCTGTCAGCGGGCCTCAACATCACCGCGGCCGTCGTGGCGTGGGCGTGGAGCCACCGCGCGGGCGAAGCGCTGGCCCAGGTCGACGAGCAAGCGCTCGAAGCCAAGGAGCCTCCGTTTCCCGCTCGCACCGCGCACGCGGCCTTGGCGGTGATTTGCCTGTCAGGCTTCGCCGGCCTGGGCTTGGAAGTCGCGTGGATTCGACTGCTCGCGATGATGCTCGGGTCGACCGCCCAAGCCTTCGCGGTGATGCTGTCGGCCTTCATTTTGGGCATTGCGTTGGGCAGCGCGTGGGTGGCGCGCACCAAAGCCCCAATTGCCGAGAAAGACCCGCTGCTGCTTTTGTCTTACTTGCTTTGCGCAGGCGCCCTGGCACTCGCGGCCACGCTGCCGCTTTACGAGCACGCCGTATTTCTCTTTACCCACCTGTCTTCGTCACTGCCCCGCGACGATTACGGCTTCGTGCTCTACCAAGGGGTGACGTTCGGCGTGTGCATGGGGTTGATGCTCTTGCCCACCATCGCCCTGGGCGCGGCTTTTCCCGTCGCCACGCGCGCCACACTGCGCGGTGCGAAGAGCATGGGCAAAGGCGTAGGCCTCACCTACGCGGTGAATACCCTGGGCACGATTACCGGGGCCCCGGTGGCGGCCATTTTGATGCCCGCCTTGGGGTTGCATGGTTTGTTCGTCTTCGAATTGCTGGTGCTGCTGGTGGCGGCAAAAGCGGCCTTGTGGGGGCGGGCCGAAAAAGTGCGCGCGCCGGCGTGGGCCACGTGGGGAGTCACCGCGCTGGCGCTCGCCGGCACCTATGCGTTGGGGGCCTTTCGCTACCAAATCATCGCCGCCGGCGTGTATCGCAGTGACAGCAAACCGCCTGACAGCTTCGATGAATTCGTACAGGCACTCGAGCAAGAGACGCCGCTTTACGTGGCCGACGGCTTCGACGCCACGGTGACAGTGGGCCAAAACCAAACCGACATCACTTTACGGGTGAATGGCAAAGCCGACGCTTCGGCGCCCGGAGACATGTCGACCCAAGCCTTGCTCGGGCACATACCCATGGTGCTCAAGCCCGATGCCAAGAAAGTGCTGGTGGTGGGCCTGGGCAGCGGTGTCACTTCAGGCGCGGTGCTGCAGTACCCTGACACCGAAGTCGACACCGTGGAGCTGCTGCCCGAGGTGGTGGTGGCGGCCGCTGAATTTTTCGGCAAGTACAACGAAGGCGCGCTCGAGCACCCGCGCATGCGGCTCACCATCGACGACGCGAAGACATTTCTACGCTTGTCGCCGCAGCGCTACGACGTGATTATTTCAGAACCCTCAAACCCGTGGATGGCCGGCATCGCCACGCTTTTCACCACTGACTTTTACCAAGACGTCGAAGCGGCGCTCGCGCCCAACGGGCTGTTTGTGCAGTGGTGTCACACGTACGAAACGTCTGACGAATTGGTGGCGTTGGTGGCGCGCACGCTGATGTCGCGCTTCCCTTACGTTTATGCGTTTGAGCCAGGCGATTATGACGTGGCGTTTGTCGCCTCGCGCACGCCGCTCGCGCCCGACTACGCGGCAATGAATGCGCGGTTTTCTACACCGGTGAAAGCGTCGCTGGCGCGGGCCGGTGCGCCCGTCGACCTGCCCGGTTTGTTGGCGCGGCAAATGTTGTCTCCCGTGTCGATGCGCTCGCTGGCGGGCGCGGGGCCGCTCAACACCAACGGCAAGCCCATTTTGGAGTTCAAGGCACCCATCGGTTTCTTCAAGCGCACCAACGCCCGGCAAGTCGGTTTGATGGACGAGCGCAAGTCAGGCAATGGGCGGCAGCTGCTGGTGTCAGCGTTGGGCACCGAAGGGCGGGCGGCGGTGTCGCGCACGGTGCGGCGGCCCGAGCTGGCGTCGCAGTTGCGCACCGCGGCGAACACCCTCGAAATGGAAATTGCCTTGGGCAACCAACCGTCTTCTACCTTGCGCAAAGTGGTGAAAATGCTCACCGCGGCGAACACGCTCGACAGTGATTCACTTTCGCCAGCACCGGCTTACGACAAGGCCATCGCTTTGGCGCGCCAATTGGTCAGCATGCCGGGCGGCACCGCTGAAGACAGCGCGCTGCTCGCCGACACATTGCGCAGAGCGAGCCAGCATGCCGAAGCGGCCCGCATGTACCAACGCGCGCTGGCGCAGAGCAATTCCAACGATCCCCGCGGCCAGTGGTTTGTTGAATGGGCGCAGAGCTTGGCTGCACAAGGCGACTTGTACGGCGCTTCGCACGCCCTTGCGGCGGCGGTGGGCAGCGGAGCCAGCGAGTCAGCGTTGACCCAAGGCCGCGCGGCTCTCGGTTTGGCGCTCGCCCACGGTGTTCCCGTCGCACTGCAACCCTCAACCCAAGCACCTTAAATGCGCCTCGCCTGTCTCTTGGTTGTTTTTTCGCTGCTGGCCTGCGCCAAACCGCAGGGCGCTCCCGACAAAGTGAATGCGGCCCAAGCCATCGACGCGGTGTCGATTGCGATTATGGCGCACCGCCGTACATACGAGACGCTGGTGGTTGAGCGGCTCTCGCAAGCCGGCGCAATGCAAGTGAGCCCCGACTACGACGCAGAGCCCAAGCACCTGCCTCTGCCGGTGCAGTTTCTGGAGCGCGCCGGGAGCGACGTCGCCCATTCTCCCGAGGGTGACCGGCTGAAGTTTCGGCTCATCAGCCTTGACGCCATCAACACCAGCAATTTGCCGACGAGCGAATTTGAAAAAGAAGGCATGGCCAAGCTGGCGAAAAAACCCGACGTGCCGGTGCGCGGTATTTTCTTCGAGAAGGGCCGCACGTATTACCAGTCGCTCTATGCCGACAAAGCAGTGAGCATGGGCTGTGTTGAATGCCACAACGCGCACCCCCGTTCGCCGCGCGCCGACTACCAAATGGGCGACGTGATGGGCGCGCTATGGGTCGCCATCGCCATCGACGAAAAGCAATGATGACGGCGAGTGAATCTTGGGCGATTTCTTCGTTGGCCGCTTGTGGTCCGTGCTCACGGCCAACAGCGGCCGCTCCACGCGGTCCTCGCGGCCGCCTCGATCTCGCCTCAAGCTTCGCTCGCCTGCTGGGTGTTTCTAAGGTTTCAAACTGCGCCTTCGACGACGCGGTTGATTCTTTTTCTACTTCGGCGCCTTCTTCACCTGGGCGGTGGAGCCGGTGATGCCCGATGGGGGCCAAGGCTCGGCTTTTCCGCCTAAGCAGGCGGCGAGAAATATTTCGGCGCGGCCAAAAAAGTCGATTCGGTTTTCGGCCCGCAGCAGCTCGGCCCCTTCGTCGGGGTAAGCGATGTACGTAAAGGGCGCTTTGGCCTTTTCGAGCGCGGCGGCGAAGGCGTCGGTGTCTTGGGTGCGCAGCCGGGTGTCTTTCACGCCCTGGCCCATGAGCAATGGAGCGCGAATGTCGGTGGCCGAAAAATAGGGCGACGCTTCTTTCAGCTGCGCGGCGTCACGCGCGTCATCAACATCGCCCACCCGCGCTGCCCACAGCGGGCGCTTCACCGACAAATAGCCGGGCTGCGACTTGAAGTAGCTGACCAGGTTCGACGGGCCCTGCCAGTCGACACCGCACCGAAAATAGTCAGGTGTACTGGCCAGCCCCATGAGGGCGGCGTAACCGCCGTAGCCTGACCCCATGATGGCGACCTTGTTGACGTCGGCGTAGCCCTGCTGCATCGCCCACTGCGCGCCGTCGACCAAGTCGTCTTGCATTTGCCGGCCCCACTGCTTGTTGCCCGCCTGGCGAAAGCGTTTGCCGAAGCCGTGGGTGCCACGAAAGTTGAGCTGCAACACGCTGTACCCGCGGTTGGCGAGAAACTGCACCAAGGGCACGATGCCCCACCTCTCGCGCTCCCAGGGCTGGGTGCGCACCAACACCACCAACGGGCGTGGGCCGCCCGTCGCTCCACCGCGCGACAGGTAGCCCGTCAGCGAACGGCCGTCGCGAGCCAAGAAACGAATCGGCTTCATTTCGGCCAGCGCGTAGCCCGACAGCTTGGGCCGCTTGGCGAATAAAAAGGCGCCGCGGTGATCTTCACGGTCCCAGGTGAAATAGCGCAGCGCGGTGCGGTCAGATTCATAGGCCACCAACCAGCGTCGGTCTTGCGCATCGCGGCTCACCACCGTGAATTCACCGAGCGCCACTTTGCGCAGCTCGGCAAAGTCAGCGTTTAGGCTCGAATCGAGCACTTTCCACTCTTTGCGGCCGTCGGCGTCGTACGCCACCGCCTGGGGCAAATAGCGCGTGGGGTGCATCATCACGTCTACCGCGTCAGAAAGGGGGTTCACCGAAATGACTTTCTGCATGCCTGAGGTGGTGTTTTTTTTGAGCAACCGGTCACTTTCAGCGCCCAGCGACGTCGAAAGCCAGACGCTGCGGCCGTCAGCTGAAAACCCATGCAAGGTGAGTGATTCTTCGGGCCCTGCTTTCACCACGCTGCGCCAGTTGGCTTTGGCGTTGTCACGCACCCGTAACTCGGTGCCACCCGACGGCGTAATGGCCAGCGCGGCGCGCACGGTAAAGCCCGGGTCGACTTCCCACCCGTCGACGTCACCGGGGTTTTTGGTGTCTAAAGTCAGCGCACCCGTTTTCAGCACCAGGCGGTGCACATCGAAAAGCGTGGGGTCTCTCTGGTTCATCAACACCAGCACCTGTTCGGCAAATTTCGGGTGGGTGGCGAGCAGCTTGGCGCGCACGTTGGCGAAGGGCGTCAAGTCGCGCGTCTTGCGTGTGGCCAAGTCGGTGATGAAGAGGTGCTCGTTGTCATCGCCGTCGGCGTCGTATTCATAGAGCACCGCGGCGCTGTCTTCGCTCCAGACAAATGCGCGCAGGTTGCGTTGGGGCTCGGTGGTGACGAGCTGCTCGTCGCCTCCGCCCCACGAGCGCACCCACACTTGCATCACGTTTTTACTGTCGGGAGCGAGGTAGCCAATGCGCGCCCCGTCAGGCGACAGGCGTGGCTCGGCACGCTCGGGGTTACCGAGCAGCACTTCACGGGGAATCAGCAAAGACGTTTGGCCGCGCGCCGCCCAAGCACATGTCAATACCGAGAAGACGGTGAAAAGCCGCGCTGTACGCGACCGTGCTCTAGCCCGCATATGTCACCGGTCTCTCGTAGCGAGGCTGACAGGCTGTCGGCAAATTCGGGGTAGCGCAGAACGAAGGCACGGGCCGGGCATAGGTAAGACAAACTTCTTAGCGCGCAGTCTGAGTACAGCGCCCCATAAATAAGTGAGCGATTGGGTGTTGAGGCGCGGCAATGACAAGGCGGGCGAGTGAGACATGCTGGTGGCACGTCGCAACGAGCCCAACGCAGTCAAGTGCCGATGCATCGACAGCCAAGCGGCCACTTGTTTATGGGAAGCTGTACTTAGCAGCCGAAAACTTTGGCCTTAAATCATGGGCCGCCAAAAAAATTGCGCCGCGGGCGTGCGCTGTCACGCTTTGCTTCATGAACAAGCGATTCGTGCCTCGTTTGAAGCGCCGGTTGAAAATTTCACTCGGTGGGCGGTTGCCGGCGTTCACCGCCGATGTGTCGCCGGGCGGGTTCGCGGTCGAGGCGATGCAGGTGATGAAAGTGGGCTCTACCGTGCAAGGAGCACTGACGATGGAGGGCCGTGAATTCGCCTTCACCGGCAAGGTGACCTGGGCCGCTTACGGAGAACCACGGCTTTCACTGCGCGGGCGTTTCGGAGTGCGCTTCACGGGTATTGCCAATGAGTTCTTCGAGGTGTTTCAGCGCGCGATGTGAGCGGTGTGCTCGCTTCATTCTTGTCGAGATGAGGCCCCCGCCCCCTCGTCTCCCTTCAAAGCCATTGCTACAAAGCGAATGCTTCGACCTTGTTGTCCATGAAGCGCGGCACCAACACCCATTTGCGCTTGGTATCGAGCCCAATGTCTGCCGGGGCCGACAAACCGGTTTTCCATTCTGTAAACGGGCCCGTCGCCTTGCCGCGGTACAGCGCTGCGCCTTCCCAGCTGGAAACAATGACGTCACCGTCAGCTTCTAACACGCCGTCCAACCCGCCCTTGGGCAGCTTCACGCTCGCCGTTTTGTGGCCCTTCGCGTCGAGCGACACCAATTCATTGGCGCCGAAGGTCACGTAATGCAGCCCCGCTTTGCTCACCCAAAGGCCGTTGGGCTTGCCCATGTCGTCGGCTTTCGCCACCGCCTTTACGCCGCTCTTCTCAACCACATAAACGCCGTCAGTGCCTGAAGGCTCTAAGTCTTTCGCGCCTGCCTTCAGCCCTGAATCGCTCGCGTACACCGTGCCGTCAGGCCCTACCGCCACGTCATTCACGAATGTCGCGTGGGGCACCGCTACCTCACCCAGCGGCTTGCCAGTCTTCACGTCAAACTTGCGCACCGTGTTGATGTCGGCCACGTAAAGCACCCCCTTGGCAATGGCGAGGCCCTTCGGAGCATTCAGCGTCACTCCGTTTTTGCCGCCTTCAACCCACTTCAGTGTCACTTCGCCTTCGGGAGCAATGCGCGAAATGAAACCATTGTTGTCGACCGCCAGAGGCAACCCGTTGATGTTGGAAACCAAATACGTGTCGCTCTCGGCGACGTAGAGCACCGACTCAGGGGTGGCAAAACCTTCCCACGTTTTGTCAGCCTTCGACGCCGCGGGTTTGCCATCAGCCAGAAGCTTTTCGGGAGCCGACGGGGGCGGGTTCTTCGCAGCAGGAGCAGCAGCCAACAACGCAGTCACCGTCAATGAGGTCAAGGTCATGGCGCGGGTCATATGCTTCACCACCCGCCCATTCAAGAAGCGCTACGGCCGTGCGCGCCGTGCACCCGAAACGCCATTGGGCACAGGCCAACCCTGGTTCGAAAACGGCATCACCGCCACGTCGTACGCTTCGAGCGTGTAACCCGCGTCGCGCGCAAAAACCGTGTACAGCAAGCCCGACTCGAAGACCGCCGCTTGCACCGTGCCTTCACCCGCGAACGGGCAGAACATCAGCCGTTGGCCATTGCCGTACGCTTCGAGCGCTGCTTGCACGCCGCCATCGAGCGGGTGCCGCTGGGTTACCGTGGCCACTCCGCCCAAAGGCACCACCAGCTGCGCCGCATGCTTCAACGTGCCCACTTCGCCCGCGTCGGCCACGGTGACTTTCCAAAGGTCTGCGCCTGAAGCCAAGTCGATGGCATGCGCCGCCACCGTGCGCTCGCTGGGCAAGCAGCTCGTCAACGGCGACGAGCACTCAGTCAAAAAGACGATGCCGGTGTTGTCGTCGGCGAGCACGGCGGCGTTTTCCAGCCCTAGGCCAGGGCCTCCGTCGAGCAACGTGCCGTGCCACAGCGCCACACCCGCATCAGGGGGGAAAAATGAGGTCGCTCCCACCCATGCCTGTTGGTTCACCACCACGAGCGACGCGTAGCCCCGGCCCGCGTCGCGCGACACCACCGCATAGCCCCCATCATCGAGCGGCGAAAAAGCGCTCAGCGCTCCGCTGTCGGGTGCGTACGCATGCACGCTGCCGTGCTCGTCAGTCGCCAGGTACATCGCGCCCAAAGCGTCACCCACCCGTGACTGGCCTCCATCAGAAAAGACGCGCCACACGGCTCCCCCTGCGTCAGAAGACTGGGCGCCGACAAAAACCTCACCGACGTTTCCCGCAGAAACAGCGCTCGCGAAGGCCACGCCCGCCAATGGCACCGCCGCGGTCAACGCGCCGTTGCGCGCCGCGTAGAGCTCGAGCGTCGAACCCTGCGCCAAGAAAGCCACTTGCCCGCCGGCGACATGTAACAACTGCCGCGCACCGCCATCGAGGTGCGGCACGGTGAAACGCTCGAAGCCCGAGCCGGTCCACGAGACCAGCGCGCAGCTGTCGCCGCCGTCGGCCAATGGGCCACACACTTCAGCAAAGAGATTGCCACCCGCCCCCAACAACCCCGGCGCTTCAAACACCGGCTGGCCCGAAATACCGAGCACGAATTCAGGCGAGAGTGTGCCCGCGTCGGGTTTCACGCATTGCTGATTCATGCACCGGCCTTCGCCTTGGCACGGAGACTTCGGGGAGCACAAAAAACCATCAGGCGTGGGCACTGTTTTGCACTGGCCCGCAAAACACAGGTGCGCCATCACGCAGTTCACCGCGCCGCACACCGTGCCGATTGGCGCATCGGCTTCTCCACAGCCTTGGTCGCTGTCACAAGAGGCCACCCGGCAAGGGTTCGACGGCAAAGGGCACACCCGCGCCGCCTGCACGCACCCCACGTCGCTGGCACACGCGTCGATGGTGCAGGCGTCGTGGTCATCACAAGAACGCGCCACCCCTTGGCACACGCCCGCGTGGCATTCGCCTTTTTCCAAGCACAGGCCGTCGGGCTCGCACTGCGCACCTTCGGGCGAGGGGGCTTCTTTGCAACTGTCGCTGTCGAAGTCGTAATGCGCTACCCGACACGAGCGGCTGGGCGGGCAGTCTTTGGGCCGCACCCCTTGCCCGGTGAGCGTCACGCTGTAGTGCTGGGTGGCGCTGTCTAACGTGAGCGTGCCCTCGGCGAAGGCGTCGCTGGCGACAAAGAGCACCTCAACCGTCACCTGGCCGCTGCCCGGCACGGTGACGTGTGAAACAGCGCCAAACGGCGCTCCGACTGACAACGCCACTTCGACATCGCCTTTGCCGGTGGCGGCCAGCACCACGCTGCGCCGGGCGGTGTCGTCTTCACGCACTCGGCCAAAATCAATGCGCGTCTGCTGCGGCACGAAGGTGGCGTCGACTTTTGACGTGCCGCCGTCGTTACACCGGCAACCCGCGGCGGCCATGAAAACCATGGCGAAAAGAACTGCCGCTACGCCGAGACACCGTCTTTCTTTGCCTGGTGTTTGCGCCAGGCGAAGAAGGCGAGCCCGCCCGCCAGGCCCACCACCAAGAGCGCGCTCATCGTCTTGTGGTAGCCCTGAAAAAGGGCGGTCAGCTTTTCGAGGTTGCCGCCCACCCACATGCCCGCGCCCATCAACATCACGTTCCACGCCAAGGCGCTCGCCGTGCCCCACAACAGCACCGTGCCGTAGCCCATGCGCGCCGCCCCCGCGGCGATGAACAGCACCGCGCGAAAGGTTGGCAGAAAGCGATTCACCGCGAGCAACCAGCGGCCCTGCCGGCGCATGCGTTCTTGTGCGCTTCGAATTTTCTCGTGCGTCAAGCCGAACCACAGCTGGCCCTCGGGGTTGTGCTCGATTCGCTGAGCCAAAAGCCGGCCCACGGCATAGTTGAGGGTGAGACCTACCATGCTTCCCAGCGTGGTGACGAGTAACACGCCTGCCCATGGCAATTCACCTCGCACCGCATACGCCCCGCCCATGAGCACAATGGTGTCACCAGGAAACGGAGGAAACACATATTCAACCAGCGACGCGAGGCCCAAAATCAAAAAGCCGTACGGCCCGAGCTGATGAGCCCAACCGTCGAAGTGCGCCACCCACTGCTCGAACATCGCCGTTGAACCTAACTGCACGCTGCTGCCGACGCATGTTTTTTTGACGGGTGGCCTTCTCTCAAAGGCGACACCAACGTCGATTTATGGCTTCTTGGGTAACCCTTCCACAGCGTAGCTTTAAGCCATTGGGGAAACCACGCATGCTGCTTTCACTACTGACCCTTTCGCTGCTCGGGGCATCGACCGAGCCCATCAAAATTGCGGCGCCTTCACTGCAGTTGGTGAACATTGACCCCAAATTGGGCGATTTCTACACCGAGCATTTGGCGCAGCAGCTCACCTTTCAAGGCCTGCACACGCAGACACCCAAAGACATCGCCGCGGTGCTGGGCTTAGAACGCCAACGCAAATTGCTCGGCTGCTCCGAGGGCGACTGCACCACCGAGCTCGGCCGGGCGCTCGGCGTCGACGGCATTTTGTTGGGCAGCGTCACCCGGGTCGAACGCACCTACCAAGTCAACGTGCGCATCATTTCGGCCGTCGACGCGGCGCTGCTTGGCAGCGTGAGCACCAGCTCTGAAGACAACGACCGACTGGTGGGCTCTTTTTCAGTGGTGGCCCAACAACTCGCCAAGCAAGTCGCGGCAAAGTTAAACCGCCCGCTCACGCTCGACAGCTCGGTGTCAGTCACCACCACCGCCGGCACCGTCAAGCGCGTTTCATGGGCACCGCTCGCCGTGGGGGTGGCCGGCGCAGTGGTGGGCGGTATTTTCTTCGCCCAGGGCGCCCACACCCACCAAAAGCTCGTCACCCGCAGCGGCACCGCGTTGTCTGCCGACGAAGCCAACGCACTGGTGCGCCAGGGCCAACAACAGCAGCTCATCGGCTGGGTAGGCACCGGCGTCGCCATTGCCGGAGTGGCCGCCGCGGCGGGCATGTTTTTCTTAGGCGGCGATGAAGAAATTCGCGCTTCAGTCGCCGTGAGCCCGGGCGCCCTGTCACTGGGCATTGGGGGAGTGTGGCCATGAAACAACTCGCCTTCGCGTCGCTCGCGGCGCTGACTTTGAGCAGCTGTTGGAACTTCAACGCCGACTTGGCCGAATGCCAAAAGAGCGGTGACTGTCTCACCGCGGCACCGCCTGCGCTCATCGCCAGCAACCCGGCACATGACAGCACCGACGTGGCCGTCACCACTGACTTCACGCTGTTTTTTTCCCAGCCGATGCGCCCTGGCTCAGTGGTGCTCACCATCAGCCCTCCGGTGGCGCTCAAGCCAGCCGTTTTCGAAGAAGACGGCATCAGCGGTGTCTTCGAGCCGCTGGCCCAGCTTTCGTATTCACAGCTCTACACGGTGTCGGTGTCGGGCAAAGACATCGACGGCAACGACATGACGCCGGCGAGCTTTTCATTCACCACCCAAGCGGCCCCCGACACCACCTCGCCCACCCTCATCAGCTCCGTGCCTTCGAACGGGCTCAACAACGTGGCCACGACAGCGAAATTGATTCTCACGTTCTCTGAAGCAATGGACCCTTCATCACTCTCGCTGGAAAACACGGCGCCCCAGTTCGATTGGGGTGTCGCTACCGCAGAATGGTCAACTGACGCGCGCACCGTGACGCTGACCCCGCCTCAGCCAATGCAAGGAGAAACCATGTACGTGGTGCCCATTGCCGCGCGCGACGTGGCGCAGAACCCGCTCATGGGTACCAACAGCGTGGCCTTCACCACCGCCAAGGCACCCGACACCGTGCCTCCTGAAGTGGTGGCCACTGCGCCACTCGCCAACGCGGTGATGGTGAGCCCCAACGTGTCTCCCTCGGTGACTTTTTCTGAAGCGATGGACGCCACGGTCATGGCGAGCAGCTACTTCACGGTGTCACCCAGCGTGACGTGCAACTTCATGTGGGACCCTTCGAGCACCACGCTCACCTGCAGCCACCCCGGCCAACCGTTGTTGATGCCGAACACGGCTTACACGGTGACCATCGGCACCAACGCGAAAGACAAAGCTGGCGTGGCCTTGGCGGCTGGGTTCAGCTTCACCTTCACCACCGGCATGATGCAAGACACCACGCCGCCCACGGTGATGAACACCAACCCGACCGATGGAGGTACCGGCGTACCCGCGTGCGCCAACATCGCGGTGACATTCTCTGAGTCGATGGACAAAACCGAAACGCAAAATGCGTTCTCGATTTCGAGCCCGGCCGGCGTCACGGGTTCATTTACCTGGTCGTCGAACACCATGACCTTCAACCCGTCGAGCAACTTCGCCCCCAACCAACAGGTGAGCTGGCAAATCGGTACCGGCGCCAAAGACCTGGCCAATCAAAACTTGGCCGGCACCGCGTCATTCAATTTTCGCGTCGCCAAAGCTGCGGGCCCCACCACGGTTTACGCCAGCAACAAGAGCGGCTACGTGTACCGCACCACCAACGGCAGCACGTCAGGCGTCTCGTCGGCGAGCAACACGTCGATGTATGTGGGCGACATTCCCTCGGGTTCTTCTGTTTACGGCTACCGCAGCTTCTTAGACTTCGATTTGGCGAGTATTCCGGCCACGGCGGCCATCACTTCGGCCACCTTGTACGTGTATCAAAAGGCCGTCGCCGGTACGCCGTATGGCGTGAGCGGCTTTGGCTCGTTGACGCTCGACTCACTCGATTACGGCATGGCGCTCACGGTCGGTGCGTTCAGCCAAACCGAGCTCAAAGTCGTTGGGTACTGCCCGCCTTGCTCGCAGGTGATTTGCAGCCGGCTTTTCGGGCCCACCAGCTTGAGCTCCAGCGCGACCCTGGGGTGGAAAACCACCTCGGTGCGCGACGAGTTGCAGGGTGCTTTAGAAACCCAACGCCGGTTGCAATTGCGGCTCAACTTTTCGAACAAAGGCACCGACGGTGACGCGACCTCAGACCTGGTGACGTTTCATTCGCCGGCGTCGACGATGACCACCTGCACGGGTGAGCCGATAGACAACCCCACCAACCAGTGCAAACCGTTCTTACGGGTTTCTTACACGTACCCGTAGCAACAAGGTGCCTTCACTCGTCGATTGAACCGTCGGGCAGGTACGGGCTGCTGCCAAACGCGGGTAGCACCACCGTGGCGAACAGAATCACGCCCACCGCCAACAGCACCGCGTAAATCAGCGGGCGCGAAGGCCGGGCACGCCAAGCCCACAAGCGCTCACGCCGGCGCATGAAGCGCGGAGCACCCAGGTAGTCTTCCCACGCCTTGTCTTTGAGCAGCGCCGCCGCGCCATCATCACCTTTCAAAGTGAGCGCTTGGGCGAGCAGCACCTTGGCTTCGACGCTGCCGTTGCGCACCATCACCAGCGACTCGAACGCCCGTTGCGCGCCCGCGGCGTCGCCCCGTTTCAGCCGGGCAATACCGCGCACCCGCTCGGTTTCTCCCAGGCGAAAGTGGGGGTCCATTTCTTCGACATGGGCGAGCAGCTTTTCGCCTTGCTCGTGGTGCCCGGCGCCCAAACAGGCGCTGGCCATCACGAAGAGCGTGTTTTTGTCGTCGTCGCCCGCTTCGAGGTTGGGCTTCAACATGTGCATCGCTTGCTCGGGCTTGCCGCGGTCAAGCAGCGTTTCAGCCAATTGGTAGCGCGCCTGACGGTCGTGTGAATTGGCGCGCAGCACCCGTTCCCAGTGCCATTGCCGCCGCAGCCGGCCGAAAATTCGAAAGGGGTCGGGCAGCACGCCCAGCGTGAAGCGATCGAAAAAAAACCACAGCGCGACAACGATGAGCAGCGCCAGCAGCGGGCTGCCGGTGATGGCCGACAACACCCACCACAGAAAAAAATTATTCACGGGCCGCCGTCAGACTTGCACACGTCGACGCGTGGCAGCTCGTCGGGCAAATACGGGTAGGCGCACAACACCAACCCGTTGCAATCGGCGTTGGCCGGGTCAACGCAGTGGGTCTTCACCGCGGTGACCACCGAGTCTTTCATGTCAGCGAGCAACGCACCGCGGTCACCCGCGCTGGTATCGAAGAACGTGTCGACGCACAGGGTGTTGCTGGCATCGCACTTGGCGCAAAACGCGCTCGCCAGGGCTTGCCGGGCGGCGGTCAGGGGCATGGCGTCGCGGGCACTGCGCACGCAAATGCCAAAGGCTTGGCCATCGCTGCCGCAGCCGAACTCATCTTCACAGGCACCCAGCACGGTCAAAATTTCGGGGCTGTAATTTTTGCCGTCAGTCTCGCAGGTGGCGATGTTGGCTTTCTCACAGGCGCGAATGTTGTTTTCGATGACGCAGCGGTGGCAGCGTTTGATGCGCCCTAGGCACCAGGGGTCTGTGCCGGTGTATGCGGGGCAGCCGTCTCCCCCGTCGACGCCCGCGTCGGTGCCGGCGTCAACACCGGCGTCGGTACCTGCGTCAGCGATGACGCCTGCATCGACACCGCCGTCGCCGCCCGACTCTTGCGGGGTACACGCCATCACCACGAAACAGCTCGCCACGGCAAGAAAGAGGTGTCGCATAACCATGGGCGTGTAGCCCCAACCGCCCTGCGTGCTCAAGCCGCCATTTCTCGCCCTGCGTGAGACGTGCATTGGGCTTACCCTGGCAGATGCCGTTAAGCTTTCGGCACTCCCCATGGGAATCTCAGAGCTCCACCGATTGCAAAAGGCCATGACCGAAGGCAAGCGCGTCGCGAAAGAAGCCGACGTCGACAAGCTTGTGAGCGCGGCCGTTGCCGAAAATTCGCCCGACGCCCAAGCCTTCATGCGCGAGCTGCTGCAGCGCAAGGGCGAGTTCTTCGACGACGCTTCGTACAAGAAAATCGCCGACATCGCGAAAGTGGCGCCGCGACGGGCAGCGCCAACCACGGCCGTGGCACGGCTCATGCGCGGCGGTGAGGCACGGGCCATTGCCGACGACACGGTGTACCTGGGCCAAGACGGCACGCTGTCAGCTTCGGCTGAAGTGACGCCCTACGTGCGCGGCTACAACCAAAAGTCGATGCAGCCTTTGAAGAAGGCACACGGCTCTTACAGCTACCCTCCCTCTGCCATTACCTCGCCGCTGGTCGGCACCATGGCCAGCCCAGGAGCGCGGCTCGACCGCATGGCGTCAGTTTTTGGCCGTGAGCTCGCCTTCACCCAGAAAGTTGCCGAGAACGAGTGGTACAGCAACCCGCGCGCACCGGCGTGGTGGGGCACGTGCGACGCGTGGGCGTGGTCTTCGCTCAGCCGGTGGGTTAACGAGCGGGTCGACGCCGAAGCCCCCGAAGGCGCTCAAGGGTTGTGGGTGGGTGGCGAATGGCTCAGCCGCGCTGACCTCGGCAACTGGATGATGGCGCTCGCCGACACCATTTCGGTGAAAGAAAACGGCGTCTATTTCGAAGAAGAGCCCGGCGCGGAAAACATTCTCAAGTTGACCTTGGCGTTCCTCGACGACAACGGTGGCGGCATGGTGGGCGAAATGTGGAACGACAAGCGCATGGGCAAGCGCGAAGTGTGGAACCAGCCGTACACCGAAGCCCGCATTGTCTCGAGCACGTTAGAGGCCCGCGTCGCCGAACGGTTGATTCAACAAGGCGAAAAAGACGGCGTGGTCGGCGCTACCCACGGCAGGTACCTGCAGGTGACGGGGCAGTACAGCAAGGAGCTGGGCGAGAACAACGAGCAGAAAGTGAAGCCTGGCTTTCGCGAGCGCTATTCAACCGTCACCCGCATGGACGAAGCCGGCAATTTTTCGACCTACGTTGTCGCTGACGGCACCGAGCAACAAAGGTGGAACATTTACGCGCTGACCGACGACAGTGGAAAAGTGCTCAAGGCCTACTTCGCTGACGACCCCAAACTGCAGCAAGTGGGTGGCTTGCCCAAGTACGTCTCTGACGCCCCTCCCGATTACTTCTGGAAGCCGACGTTAGACTTCATTTACGACGCGATAACGGCCGAGAAAAACCCCATTATCGACAACAACCCGGTTGGCGCCGAGTACCGCTTTTTCATCGACACGGTGCTCGCCAAGGGTGTGACCGCGAAAACACGCGGCCGCTTCGAAGCCGAGACCTTGCAACGTTCGGCTCCGTTGACGGCTGAACAAGCCGCGCAGCTCGCTGCCGCTTACCCGGGCGTGGCCAATGCGTATTCTGCCCAGCAGTGGGAACAGCACTTCAAGCCGCTCGGGTTAGAAGCGAAAGCATTCGGCGCGAGCTGGTAGCAGAACGAAGCCTTTTGAAGCCCCAGCTGCTACATCAACCGCGCGGCAATCGCGCTGTGCACGTCGAAGCCTTGCGGCGTGAGCGCCAAGCGCCCATGCGTTTCAACCGCCATCTGCGCATTCACCAACGCCTGGAGCAGCGGCTTTCGCGGCCCCATTTCTCGGTGGTACGCGGCGAAGACTTTGGCCACGTCGACGCCGCTGCGCAGCCGCAACCCCATGGCCAAACGTTCATTGAACAGCGCTTCTGCGTCGAGCGCTTCGGGGTGGGTATGGGGCAGTAGCCCACCTTCGACCGCCGCCAAATATTTCTCGGCGCTGCGGTGGTTCGAATAGCGCATGCCTTCGTGCGGCCCTGACAGCAGAAAACCCGTCGCCCCCGTGCCGAGCGCCAAATATTCGCCCCCCGTCCAGTACAGGCAGTTGTGCCGCGAGTGAAAACCCGGCCGGGCATAGTTTGATATTTCGTACCGCTGCAGGCCTTCACGCTCGTACAGCTCGCTCACCGCGCGTTGCATCGCCACCACCGCTTCGTCTTCAGGCAGCTGCACTTCGCCCCGCGCACGCTGCTTGGCGAGCGGCACTTCTTCAGCCAGAGACTGCGCGTCGAGCGTCAGCGCATAGGCCGACAAGTGTTCGGAGCCCATCGCCGCGGCCATTTTCGCGTCGCGGGTAACTTCAGCCAGCGTCTGCCCGTGCACGCCGTAGATAAAGTCCATCGAGACATTGTCGAAGCCGGCCGCCCGCGCTGCATCAAACGCGGCCATCGCTTGCGGCCCGTCGTGCTCACGGCCGAGCGCCTTCAGCGTGCGCGCTTGAAATGACTGCACGCCAATCGAAAGCCGGTTGATGCCACAGCCGCGGTAACCGGCGAAGCGGCTGGCGTCGGCGGCCCCGGGGTTGGCCTCGAGTGAAATTTCGGCTCCGGGCGCAATGTTGAACCAGCGCGCCACTTCTTCGAGCACCTGCCCCACGAAGCGGGGGTGCCAGAGTGAAGGCGTGCCGCCTCCGAAGTAAATGGCGTCGAGCTGCCGGCCCCGGTGGCTCACCGCCCGACGCGCCAACTCGGTGAGCAAGGCGCGGGTATAGCGCTCTTCGGGCACCGTCTTCGCGGCGGTCGATGCGAAGTCACAGTACGGGCACTTCGAAAGGCAATACGGGAAATGCACGTACAAACCGAAGCGCGCGGCGCTCATGCCGGTGAAGCCGTCAACCGGAGCTGACGGCGGCGCGACGGGGGGCAAAGACATGGGCACGAGAATTACTTGCCCTGCGGTGGCGCATTCAAGCGGGGCTTCCTCGTTCGTTATGCCGAGCACGGCATAAGTTGCGAAATCCGGAGTAGGACGTAATGCCGAGTAGCTCCGTCAACGCCTTGGAATCACGCGGGTCCGCCGGAGAGCACTCGGCATAAAAGCAGGTACACCCGTGCCTCCACTCGACCAAGGAGGCATGGATGAAGAAGCAACCGACTGACGCACCTGAAGCCCCGGAGCCCCGCCCGCTGTCGCCTGAGTGGCGGCAAACGGTGGACTCTTTCCTTGAATTTCGCCGCGTACATCGCGGCGTCTCGGACTCGACGCTCGATCACTACCGCGCGTTCCTGCCCAAGTTCGCTGGGCACGTCTCGCCAGCCGGCCCCGGCGAAATCGAGGCGCGGCACATCGACAGCTTCCTTCTTCGGGCCCACTCGCTCGGCCGCGAGTGGGCCCGACGCGCATCGAGCTGTCTGCGGGTGTTCCTCCGCTACCTCGCCATGCTTGGCCACGTGCCGGCGGGCCTGGCGTCGCAGGTCTCGCGGCCACGGACGTATCGCCTAGCGAAGCTCCCTCGCGCGCTGGAGGAAAGCGATCTCCGCCGCGT
The DNA here is from genome assembly GCA_019694575.1 of Myxococcaceae bacterium. Classification (GTDB taxonomy): domain Bacteria; phylum Myxococcota; class Myxococcia; order Myxococcales; family Myxococcaceae; genus JAIBBR01. The sequence continues at coordinate 2,236 of JAIBBR010000033.1, read as the reverse complement.
GCTGCGTTCTGTGCGGCGGCGAAATGCCAGCGGTCGGCGTGAGTACGCGATCCTCATGGTGCTCGCGACGTACGGCCTGCGCGTCAGCGACGTTGCCGCCCTGTGTCTCGACGACATCCGCTGGCGCGAGGGCTCGATCGTGATCCTGGTCGAGAAGACGGGGCGTCCTCTGGCGCTGCCGTTGACCGATCCCGTCGGCGACGCCCTCGCCGGCTACCTACAGCACGCGCGACCTCGTAGCGACCGCCGTGAGGTCTTCCTTTCACTGCAGAGGCCGTTCGTGCCGTTGAGCGCGGGGCGGGTGTCGCAGCTCGTGGGCCTGGCGATGGATCGCGCTGGCGTGAAGCTTCAGCAGGTCGCCTCTCACGCGTTCCGGCACGGCTTCGCCACGCGCCTTGTCCGCAATGGCGTGGCGCTCGACACGGTCGCGGACTGCCTCGGCCACGCCAGCAGCGCCACGACCTTCATCTACACGAAGCTGGCGGTCGAGGACCTGAGATCGGTGGCCCTCGATCCACGGGAGGTGATTCCGTGAGCCAGCGATTCGATGAAGCAGCCGAGGAGGATCTCCGTGAGGAGTTTGTCGCGGCAAGCGGCGACCGCGGCCTGAGCAGCGTGTACGGCATCCGCTCCAATCTCCGCCGCACATGCCTCGTCTTCCGCGAGTTGTTCCCGGCCGACTCGATCCTCAATTACACGCACACCACGGAGTGGGCACGCCCCTGGAATGCCCGACTCGCGACCGTCGTCGCGAGCACGCGCATCAGCCGGCTATGGACGCTCTACGAGTGGTGGGCATGGCTCTTCGACCGGCACGTCATCGACAGCAATGTCCTCGAATTCGTCGCCTGCGAGAAGCTCGCGGTCGATGCAGTTCCGCCGCTCACGCTTCGCTGCAAGCTCCAGCGCCACGCCGCCAAATACCTCGGTGGGCTCACGCGCGTCTCCGCGCGAAGCCGCGAGAGCTACCTGGTTTGGGTCAAGCGGTTCGAGCTCTTCCTCAATCGCCTGCTCGTGCCGCCCGCATTTGACGGAGGCAAGCTCGATCTCGACGAGGAGGTGCTCGCCGCCTGGTTCCGCCACATCTGCGGGCGCTACGAGCGCATCACCGTCCTCCAGGCGACCAATGTCCTCCACGGATTCTTCGAGGCGCTGGCCCGCAAGGGCGTGCTCGCCGAAAACGTGCTCGAGCGGCTGCGACGCGAATACCCGACCGGAAAGCGGCTCGGCGTGGCCTACGCGCTCGCCGCGGATGACCGCGCGGCAGCCCTGCGAGCGCTGGCGCGGAAGCCGACGTTCCAGAGCGGCCTCGCCGATCACATGGGCGGCTTCCTCTCGCTCAAGCGCGCCATCGGCTGTCGCTACCCGCACGCGACCACGGTGTTGCGCGACTTCGGTCGCTTCCTTGTCACTCGCGGCGAGGACGGGCCGATCACCGCGCCGCTGCTCGCGCGGTGGCGCGCCTCGCGCCCGGAGCTGAGCGCCGCCACCCACCGGATTCGCTGGTCGGTCATGCACCAGTTCTGCCTCTACGTTCGCCGGTACGTTCCGGAGACCCACGTGCCCGATCCGCTCTTCGGGCGGTTGCCCCTCCCGCGCCTCAAGGCCCACATCGTCACGCCGAGCCAGATGCGGCAGCTCCTCAACGCCGTCGCGGTCGTCGCGGCGGGCAGCCGATGGAGGCTGCGGCCGCACACATGCCGGACGCTCTTTACCCTGCTCTACGCGACCGGGCTGCGCATCAGCGAGGCGCGCTCACTCCAGGTGGGAGACGTCGACCTGCGCCGGCGCGTGATCAAGATCCGCCAGACCAAGTTCTACAAGTCGCGACTCGTCCCGTTCTCCGATGGTCTGCTCCCAATCCTGCGGGACTACCACAGGCGTCGCATCCACCTCCTCGGTGCACCGGCGCCGGAGGCGCCCTTCTTCGTTACCCAGTACGGAGGCCACTACAAGAAGACCCACCTCGGCTCCGTCTGGAAACGGCTGATGCGGCACACCGGCCTCGGCGGCGCACGCGGAGTGGGGCCTCGCATCCACGACCTGAGGCACAGCTTCGCCACCCTGCGCCTCGCCGCCTGGTATCGAGACGGCGAGGACGTCGCGGCGAAGCTGCCGCTCCTCTCGACGTACCTCGGCCACACGACCATCGCTGCCACGCAGCGCTATCTGACCATCCTTCCCGAGACTCTGCTCGCCGCGAGCGAGCGGTTCCGGAGCTATGGCGGCTCGCTAA
>JAIBBR010000174.1 GCA_019694575.1 Myxococcaceae bacterium | reverse complement strand
CTGTCACCAAACCCGGCTGTATCATTTCACGCTGTCGTTGACGGTGATGGCCACCTTGCCGCGCACCTGCCCTGCTTCGAGCGCACGCATGGCCTGGTCGGCATGCGCCAGCGGCCATGTGCTGTCGATGAAGGGCGAGACCTTGCCTTCGGCCAGCAGCGCCAAAAGCGCCTCGAGCTCAGTATGGTGCTCGCGGTTCATCAACATCACGAAGCGCTGTCTCACGAAGGGCGCCATCGCCAACGCCAGCAATTGCCGGCCGAAGCCCGCGCTCCAGTCTCCACCGTTTTCTCCTCCCACGAAGACCAACGTGCCCTGGGGAGCAAGCACCCGCCGAATGCGAGTGAGCGCGGTGTTGCCTCCCATGTCGAGCACCGCGTGCCATGGTTCGAAGCCACGGGTGAAGTCGCTGTTCTCGTAGGCGATGACGTCGTCGGCGCCCAATGAGCGCACCCAGTCGGCTTTCGCCAAGCTGCACACACCGGTGACGTGCGCACCCAGCGCCTTGGCCATTTGCACCGCGTAGCTGCCGACACCTCCCGAAGCACCCACCACCAACACCCGTTGACCCGCTTGCACCCGCGCCGCCCTGACAGCTTGCAACGCGGTCGAGCCCGACACGCCCAACACGGCTGCCTGCGCGAAGCTCAGCGCCGCTGGTTTGAGCGAGAGCTTGTCTTCACGTGCCCGCGCGAATTCGGCGAATGAACCTTCGCCCATGCCGAACACCGCGTCGCCCACTTTGAAGCGCGTCACTTTTGCGCCGACTGCCGCTACCACACCCGCCAGGTCACGCCCCAGCACCGGGTTTTTCGGCGCCAAGAAGCCAAAGCCCATTAGCCGCAGCAAGTACGGCCGGCCCGTCATTAAGTGCCAGGTACCCCGGTCGAGCCCCGCAGAATGCACCCGCACCAACACTTCGTTTTCGGCGTGAGAGGGAACAGCCGTGGTGTCGAAGCGAAGCCCATCGAGGGGCCCATAGGCGCGCTGGGTCACCGCCTGCATCGTCTGCTGGCGGACCACGGCTTGACGCGGCTGGGTCATCGTCGGGGTGACGGTATTCATGGCGATTCTCCTGTTTTAACTTACGTAGTAAGGTTTGTTTGAAGGGTAAGCCTTACGTTGTAAGCCAGTCAAGGAGCAGCCCGCGATGGCTAAAAAAATAAGTAAAAATGAGCGGTTACCAGTAAACAAAGAGCGCGCGTTGCAGGTGGCGATGGCGCTGGCCGACGCGGGCGGGTTAGAGGAGCTCACCATGCGGCGGCTGGCGCAGGCGCTCCAGGTAGAGGCGATGTCGCTCTATCACCACGTGCCCAACAAGGCGGCGATTCTCGACGGCATGGTCGACTGCGTGTTTGGTGAAATCGAGTTGCCGGTGGGCAATGTCGACTGGCGTACCGCCATGCGCATGCGGGCATTGTCGGCGCGAGAGGTGCTCAAGCGGCACCCCTGGGCGATTCAGTTGATGGAGTCGAGGGCCGCGCCCGGGCCGGCCACGCTGGGGCACCATGACGCAGTGCTGGGGTGCTTGCGGCGCAATGGTTTTTCTCTCGCGCTCACCGGCCACGCCTACGCGGTGCTCGACGGGTACATCTATGGCTTTGTGCTGACCGAGCTGAACTTGCCGTTCGACAATGAAGAGAAGACGCACGAAGTGGCGAAGGGCATTTTCGAGCAAATGCCGCCCGGCGCTTACCCTCATCTCGTCGAGCTCACCAGAGAACACGTGTTGAAGCCGGGCTACGCGTACGGCCACGAATTCATTTGGGGGTTGGAGCTGATTCTCGACGGGCTCGAGAGCAAGCTGAAGCTGCAGCAGCAACAAGCGATGTTGCCCGACGGGTCAGAATGACGAGAGGAGGGGAATGCTGGCAAGTGTAAGCGCTCCCCACATGCCAAAAAACCAAGCCCATGTGTCTCGCTTGCCCCACTTCGCATCGCGAAAAACTTGAAGGTAGTTCACGTCGGGGCGCTCGTTTTCCAAAGACATGGCGCGCGGGTTTACGTGCCGCGAATCAAAAGACGCAAGCCACTCGCCTTGCTGTAAGGTGAGTGAAGCCATGCACACCTAATGTGCACCGTTTCACAAAGGTGCTGCAGCCTTCACCGTCGGCCCCGCGAGACAGAAGCGGCGCCCGTAAAGCAAAGTGAGGGTCAGTCAATGGCACTGCCCTAGCGGCACGTTGCAGCGCGGCGTGGCGCCACCGCAGTCGGCGTCTTGCAAACACTGCACGCAAACGCCGCGCGTATAAGCGCACAACGGTGTCGCGCCTGCGCAGTCTTCCCACTCTTTACAGACGGCGCAGTGGCCAGGCCCGAAGTCGTCGACGCACCCGCGGGGAAAAGCCGCTGCGTCACACATGGTGTCGCGGCTGCACGACACCACGCAACGCCCGCTTGTGGAGTCACACAGGCCCCCGCCGCAGTCGCCATGCTGGGTGCATTCGACGCATCGCCCTGCGCCATCGCACCGGGGCAATGCACCCGAGCAGTCGCACGGGGGGCCGGCGTCGACACGCGCAGACTCGCCCGCGTCGGTCATGAAGCGCAGCTCGCCGTCGCATGAGAGCGAAAGCGCCAGCAACAATGAGAGGCCCAAGCCCTTGCGCACCTTCACGGGGCAACCAGCCGTGCGGCGACGTCTTTCGCGTAGCCGTCGGGGTAATCGAGCAAATACTGCTGTGCGGCGCCGGCAGCGCGGGCGGGGTCGAGCTTGTCGAGCAGTCGCATTTCTTCTACGGCGGCTGCTTCGTCGAGCTGCCCAGAGGGAAATTCGGCGCGAAGCTGGCGCAACAACACCACCGCGCGCTCGTAGTCACCCACCTTACGGGCCGCCAAGGCTTGCTCATAGAGCGTATTCATCTTGGCGAGCGCCGAGGGAACCGGGGCCGTCTTGTGGTTTCGCGGTGCGGTTTCTTTCGCGGCCGGCGGCGCCCCTTTTTCAGAAGGTGTATTCACCCCGTCTTCTGCCAGCGAAGCGCAGGGCGCGGCGTAGCGCTCGCCCGCGCGCACAAACCGGGGTGGCTGGCCGGGCTCTTCGACCGAAACCACGCCTTCTTGCACCGTCACCGCCGTCGACCCATTGCGACAACTGTCGCTGGGCGGTTGCACGTCGACCGAAAAGCGCGTGCCTCTGACTTCGACGGTGGCCCGCTCGGTTTCGAGGCGAAAACGCTCGCCACCGTGCAGCTTCATCACGTGTGCTTCGAAGCGGCCTTCTTGCAACGCGAAACGCCGAAATGCGCCGACGCTGCGCACCACCAAGTCGCTTTTTCCTTCGAGCGTCACCGAGGTGCCTTCAGAAAAAGTGAGCGCTACCGTGCCTCCCGCCGCGGTGCGCAGCCGCTCTTCGTTACCGACGGTGTCTCCTGCTTGAATCAACTGGTTGCCGTGGGCATTGCTGACCGTGGCAAACCCTGACTCGACGCGCAGCCCGTCTTCACGCGCCGAGGGCTTCACGAAGCGGCCAATGCCCACGCCCACCAACAACGAAGCGGCCAACGCCACCCACAAAGGTGGTCGTCGCCACAGCGGCTGGGTGACCGGCCTTGAAGGTTGCGCACGTCGGCGCGCGGCCAATGCCGCGGTGACCGCGCTGACGGCGGCTTCATGCTCGTCTGCCGACAAGGGCAGCGTTTCGTTTGCGTCGCGTGGGGCCAAAAGCCGTGCTGCGCGTTCTTCACTCAGTGGGCTCATACGAATTCCCAGGTTGACAGGGTGTCCATCAGCTCGGGGTCATTTTCAAGGCAGGCCCGCACTTCTTTTCGAGCACGTGATACGCGGCTTTGCACTGCGGCGACTGAGCTTTCGAAAGTGTGCGCCAATTCTTCGAGCGTAAAACCGTGCACGTCGAACAACAGCCAGGCAGAGACTTTCTCGAAATCGAGGTGCCCCAGGCGCGCTTTGACCCGCTGAATCAAGTTGTCGGCCAGCGCCCGCCGTTCACTCGAATGGCTGCTCGCCACTTGCTCGGCTTCTTCACCCAAGCCATCGAAGAGCCGGCGCTCGAGTTTTTGTCGCCTCAACCGCTTGTACACGGTGTGCGCGGCCAGACGGTCTACCCAGGTATTCAAGCTGCATTCGCCTCGAAAAGTGTCGATGGTGGTGACCAGCTCAATCAACACCAGCTGCGTCAAGTCGTCGTCGTCTGCGGTGGGTTGTCGCAGCAGCCGTCGCACCGCCGCTTTGGCGCGAGGGCCTGCCCGCCGCACCAGCTCTTCGGCGCAAGCCGTGTCGCCCGCTTTGACGCGGCTGATGAGCGTCGCATCGTCGACGGCGACACGGTCAACCAACGTCAAGTGGGCGGGGCGAGACGGTGACACGTCTATCTTGTACCGCCAGGCCCAGCCGGCCAGGCAAAAGCGGCGAGGCTCAAAATCGCCAACCGAGAGAAAGCCGACCGGTAGCGAAAAGCTTTTCAATCTCGGCCACTTGCAGCTCGTTAATGAAAACCTTGGTTTCGCCGGTGAGGCGGGCTCCGAAGGCGAGGGCCATTTCAAAGCTGCCCAAGCGCAAAAGCGGGCCGGCTTCGAGGCCTCCCACCGCGGCCCAGCGGCTGACGCTGTCTTGGCCACGGTGAAGCGAAATGAGCAGCGCTCCCGCCGACAGCCGGGCGTTGAGGCCCAGACGCGAAGACCACAGCGGAGTCCACCGAAAATCAATCAGCCCTTCAACCCGTGCATCGAGCCGCGAGGTGTCGATGTCGGGAAAAGCCCCGGTGAACACGGCGCCGCTGATACCCGCGCACAATACAGAAAAGGGGCACGCCCCGAATTCGAGGCCCGCGCCACCGGTGGAGTGTGAAAGCGTGCCCACCGCGCTCAAAGCCAAGAAGCCATGAAAAGGGGCGTTTTCTGCTTCGGGCGCTGCCGAAGCCTGAATGTCGACGCGCGCTGCCGTGGCTTTCGTTTCTGGCGCCGCGGTGTCGGGCAGAGGCGGTGCTGGCTGTAAGTCGCTTTCGCTCAACGCGGTGACTTCAGGAGCCACCTCCGGTTCAGGCGCGGGCTGGGGAGGCTGCCAGTCGGGTGTCATCGCCGCGATGGTGAAGGCGATTGTCTTGGCGCGCTCGTTGAGCCGGTCTGCCGCGCTGAACGTCAAAACGCGGGTGGTCCATTTACCGGGCGTCAGCGCCGCGCGCACCGTGGCTTGCGTGGTGGTGGCCCAACGCACCTCAATCAACGGTTGCCGCTGCGCGAGAATGTCGAGCACGTCGCGCGGAGCCGTGCCCAGCACCCGTGGCTTGAGCGCTACACGTGCCGGGTCGAGCGACGCCGACAAGGTTTTCAAAAGCTGGCTGCGTGCCGCGTCGGTGCTGTCTGAGAGGCTGAGTACCAAGAACAGCGTGACTGCCGTCATCGCCGGGCTCCCTGCGCTGCCTGGTTTTTACATGCTGAGGGCACCATGTCTGTCGAACACGGTTTTTCACTCTTCAGGTCGAGGTCATCAATGCGAAAAATTTTCTTTTCGGTCGTCTGCATCTTTTCGTCGCTCGCTTACGCCGATGTGGTCTCAGTCAAAGATGTGTCGTTTCTCGCCGTAGGTCCCGCGGGCCTCAAAATCAACGGGGTCTCAACATCGCTCGAAACGAAAGAAGAAGGCGAATTCGTGGTCATTCGCGTTCCTCTCGACACGCTGGAAACCGGCATCAACCTGCGCGACCGCCACATGAAGGACAAGTACTTAGAGACGCAAAAGTATTCTCACGCCGAGCTCAAAGTCGCCAAGGCGCTGCTCAAAGAAGGGCGGCAGCAAAAAGGCACCGGCACCTTTACGGTGCACGGGGTCTCGAAGCCCATCGACTTTGTCTATGACGTCACCAAAGACGCCAGTGGCTTGGCGGTGCAGGGCAGCTTCGACATCAACATCAAGCAATACGGCATCGAAGTGCCGAGCTACCTGGGTGTCACGGTGAAGCCTGACGTCAAAGTGGCGGCGAACTTCGTGGTGAAGCCGTAATGCGCGCGTTGGCAGGTTGGGCATTGGTGGCGGCGGTGGGCGTGGGTTGCTACTTGGCTGAACCTGCGCCCCAGCCCGAACCCGGCAATGAGTCTTTGGGGAACCCCGCGGGGTTTCCCTGCGATGTCGGCAACGTCGTCTCTCGCCGGTGCCTGACCTGTCACAACGCTTCTTCAGGCCGCCTGTTGTTGACGACGCCTGAAAATTTTCTCGCCAAACGCGAAACGGTGCTGGCGAGAATTCATGACGCCGCGCAGCCGATGCCTCCGCAAGGGGCGTTGCCTGCCGACGAGCTGACGGTGCTCGAGACGTGGCTCAAAGCGGGCGCACCGCAAGCCGCCTGCGAAAATAAAGTGACCGACGCCGGCATGACCGTCGAGCTTGACGCGGGCACGCCCGGCGAAGGGTTGCCCTGCGACGTCGAAGCCTTGCTGGCAAGCAAGTGTCGAACCTGTCACGGCGCGCGCTTGTCGGGTAACGCTCCCATGCCGTTGGTGACGCGAGACCAATTTTTGGCGCCGTCGTCGGTGGCCGGGTTGTCACAAGGCGCGCTTAGCGTGCAAAGAATGAAAAAGGTGCAAGCGCCGATGCCTCCGTCAGGGGTGTTGCCCAGCAGCGACGTGGCGGTTTTAGAAAACTGGGTCAACGCCGGCATGCCGGTGGGCAATTGCAGTGCTCCCGACGCGGGGCCCAGCCCCTTCGACGTGCCGCCGCAGTGCACCAGCGCGACCTATACCGGCAACACCGAAAACCAATACATGAACCCAGGGCTGGCCTGCGTCAGCTGCCACGCGCAGAAAAATGCCGAAGAGGGCAAAGAAGAGCTGCCTGAAGGCATTGCCGGCACCGCGTACCCGTCAGCCCATGAGCCAGACCATTGCGACGGCGCAAAGGGCGCGGCGACCGTCGTCATCACCGACGCGGCCGGTCGGGTGTTTCGCCTGCCCGTCAACGCGAAGGGCAATTTCTATCTCTACGCGAGTCGGTCGGGTTTGAGCGTGCCGTACCGCGCCCGGGTAGAAACCGCCAACGGCGTGCGTGAAATGGTCACTCCTCAAGAATCGGGTGACTGCAATGCGTGTCACACCCAAAACGGCACCCACGGGGCTCCGGGCCGCATTCTTTTGCCATGAAGCGTTTTTCTCTCATCGCGATTCTCTTCAGCGCTCAGGCTTACGCGTACGGCTTCATGTTGAAGCACGACTACACTGCGTGCGCGCAGTGCCACGTCGACCCTTCGGGTGGCTCGCTGGTAACGCCTTATGGCCGCGCGCAGTCAGAGCTGTTGCTGCGCACCCGCTATGGCGCCAAACCCGAGAGAGAAGACGCTGAACCGGGCAAAGCAGCCGATTTTTTATTCGGGTTGTTTTCGCCTCCTGAAGAGTTGCTGTTGGGCGGCGACTTACGGGGCGCCGCGGCCTTTGGTTTAGAGGGCAACCCGGGGCGTGTTTTTCCCATGCAGCTCGACGTCACCGGGGCGGTGCGGAGCGGCAAGCTGACGGCCGCGGTGAGCCTGGGCGTGGGCAGTGCCGCCACCGCGCCCGCCAACCTTTTGGGTAAGTCGACGGCGTTGGTGTCGCGGCACCACTGGGTGGGTTATTCACCCGACGAAGACGGCGCCTTCATGGTGCGGGCGGGGCGAATGGCGTTGCCCTTTGGGTTGCGGCTGCCCGAGCACACCAGTTGGGTACGCGCCGAAACGCGAACCGACGCCAATGTGTCGCAACAGCACGGGCTTTCGTTGGTCTACGCGGGCGAGCACGTGCGCACCGAAGTGATGGGCATGGTCGGTAATTTGGGGCTCACGCCACCCGAATACCGAGAGCGCGGGTACAGCGGCTTTCTCGAGTGGAACCCGAAGCCCTTTTTAGGCCTGGGCGTGTCGAGCCTGTTGACTCACGCCGACAACGACGTGATGGCGCCGGGCCAGAAAGTGTTTCGCCACGCGCACGGTGTTTTCACCCGGGTAGCGCTGGGCCGAGCGGTGATGCTGCAGGCCGAAGCAGACATGACGTGGGTCACCCACCCGCGGCTGGGAGGAGATTGGGGTTTGGTGGCCCTGGTGCAAGCCGACATCGAGCCTTTGCAAGGGTTGCATTTTCTCGTCACCGGTGAGCTCAAACAACCTTCATTGGTGGCGGGCCCGACGGGGCTTGGCGGTTGGGGGAGCGTGTGGTGGTTCTTCGCGCCGCATACCGACGTGCGGCTCGACGTGATGACCCGGTTCGAGCCTTCGGGCCGGCTTTCGACCTCGCTGTTGGCGCAGCTGCACTTTTTCTTATGACGCTGACCCTTTTGAGCCTGGTGCTGGCGACTCCGAATTTTCCCGCCGAGCTGCAGCGGCTGGCGAACGCCGACGTTCTTCCCGACTGCGCGGTATGCCACCAAGGTACGCCAGCGGCGGGCACGGTGGTGACGCCTTTCGGCACGGCCATGCGTGAGGCGGGCCTCAAGGCCAATGACGTGGCCAGCCTCGAGGCGGCTTGGGCGCAATTAGAAGAGCACGACAGCGACGGTGACGGCGTGAGTGACAAGCAAGCGCTCGCTGAAGGTGAAAACCCCAATGGCAAAGGGTTTTCTTATGGGTGTGCGAGTGCGCCGTGGGCGGGCTGGTTTTTTGGGTTGCCGTGGTTGCTGTGGCTGCGCGCACGGTCGGTGCGTCGAGTCTGATTGCGCGGGCCCTTAGCGCAGCAGCGCCTTCAGCCGTTTGTTGAGCACCCCCAGCCCAAGCGCCGTGACTCGCTCATGCAATGAGAAGGTCTGGTGGCCCGGAAAAATGACAAAAAGCCGCCGAAGGTTGAGGTCATCGAGGGCAATGCGCATCGACGGTGTGAGCTTGGGCACGTCGGTGCGTTTAAATTCGAAGCCATAGGGCTTGCCTTCGACGTGGGTGAACAAGTCTAAACAGGATCGCGGCAATCGCGATCCAATCGTTGGTTGACTGTTGACGATTTCAAGATCATGAGGGGGCGATCTCTTCTTAGGAGGTCGTTGTGGCTCGTTCCAAGAATTGGCAGGCAATCAG
>JAIBBR010000032.1 GCA_019694575.1 Myxococcaceae bacterium | reverse complement strand
TTCGGCGCCCGCCGCGCCCATCGAAACGCCGCTGCCACGCCCCTCAGCGCAAAAACCTGACGACAGCACCCTGCCTGCGACGATGAATGACGGGGTGCGCATTTCGAGCCGGCAGCCGGCGGTGGTGATGCCAGTGCCTTCGGCGCCGGGAGCAAACCGTCAGCCCGACTCGCCGCGACTCATCGTTCAGGTGCAAGGCTTGCTGATGCAAATGGGCGAATTGCAGCAGCAGCTGCAAGCGCGCGATCGCGAACTCGACGACATGCGACGGCAGCTGGCAGCGAAAGACCAAGAGCTCGAGAAGGCCGAACGCGAGCGCCGGGCAGCGGAGCTCGCGGTGCAGCGTTTATCGATGCAGATCACCACCGCCCGAAGAGGATGAGCGCGGTGCGCGCCGGCAAGTCGTTCGGCTTGTCGTTGGGGGTGGGCGCGGTGCTTGGGCTGGCGCTCTTTGCGGCAGAAGCGCGTTTGATTTTGCAGAGCCAAGCGATTGGCTTGGGTATCGACACCGAGGGGCCCTTTGCTGCCTTCTTGCGCGTGGTGAAACCGGCGCTCACTGAGCTGATGTGGCGGGTAGGGGCGGCGTACATGCTCGCGGGCGCGGCGTTGGCGGCCACGGTGTTCATTCTCACGGCCGCCCTCGGGGTGAAAAAATATCGATGGGTGGTGTGGCTGGCGCAGTTCGTTCTCATGTCAGCGGCGTGGGCGTACCTGCGCGCGGTGCAGCGACCGGCGTTGTTCGACGACTTGGCCTGGGCGCGTGGGCTGCTTGGTTGGCTCGTGGTGCATGGTCAGCCGTGGCAGGGGCAGGCAGCGCTGTTCGCCTGTTTCGCCGTGCCCATGGCGGTGGGGGCTTGGCGGTGGCGACGGGTGCTTTCGACGGCCGGCTTGACGCTTCGTCTTTACCCTCGCTGGGGGGTGGTGGCGTTGGCGGTGGGTGCCGTGGGGTGGGGCGTGCACATGTTGCGGGCCTGGGCGCGGCCGGTGCCACCGCCGTTGGTTTGGTTGGTGGGTATCGACGCGCTGCGGCCTGATCGCCTCAAGGCTTACGGGGCGACGCGCACGGTGGCGCCGCATCTCGATGCGCTGCTCGAAGAGGCGATTGTCTTCGAGAAGGCTTATACGCCCATTGCGCAAACTGAACCTGCGTGGCGCAGCTTATTGGCGGCGCAGTGGCCCACGTCGACGGGTGTGCGGCACCCGCTCACGTCTGAAGGGGCGATGGTGCCGTTGACCACCTTTCCCCAAGTGTTGAACGCGGCGGGCGTGGCCACCTATTTCGCCACTGATTGCTCGCGCTTCAATTTTCAAAGCGTGGCATCGGGCTTCATGAAGACTTGGCAGCCGCCGAGGGGCGCGGTGAACTTTGCCCTCGAGAAAATGCGTTTTCGCGCAGTGGGGGTTTTCGCCGACAACGCGTTGGGCGCCTGGTGGCTACCTGAATTGGTTGAAAACCGCGCCATGGCCGGCATTTATTCGCCTTGGGGCTACGCCGAGCGTTTGGGTGACACGCTGCTTGACGCGAGCGCGGCTGGCCCGTCTTTCGTGGCGGTGCACGCCACCGCGGCGCACTTTCCCGGAGACCCCAGCTACCCGTTTTATCGCGCGCAGTTGGGCCCCGAATGGCCGCTCGAGCAGCGGCTGCGCATGAGCTTTGCCCCGGTTGACGGTGCGGGGGGCGTGCGGGGCCCGCGAGACCCCGAAAAAGCGCGACAAGCGGCTGAAGGTTTGTACGACGAGTTGATAGCCCAGGCTGACGCCCAATGGGGGCAATGGGCGCAGGCGCTCAAAGACACCGGCCGGTTTGACAGCGCGTGGATCGTCGTGTTCTCAGACCATGGCGAAAGCTTTCATGAAGATCGCCCTGAATTGGCAGGCGCGACTCCGGTGCACGGTGCGCGCCTGGGCGAAATAGAAAACCACATCGTGCTCGCGGTGAAGCCTCCCAAGGCGTGGAAAGAGCACCTGGGCTCGTCGGTGCCGCGCCGGGTGGCCGAACTGGTGCGGCTGATCGACGTGGGCCCAACCGTGTTGGACATGCTGCAAGCGCCGCCACTGCCCAGGCCCGAAGGCGTTAGCCTGATGCCGCTGCTCGAGGGCCACGATATGCCGGCGAACCTGCTCTACGCCGAAACCGGGTTTACCCATGTGAGTCCGTCGGTGTTCGACCCCGCGCATTATTCAGGTGCGCCGCGCAGCTTCGAGGCGTACCGCGTGCTGTCAGATGGGGTTGTCGAGATGACGGCCGAAGCGCACCGTGCGGTGTTGCGTGAGAAAGACCGGGGCGCTTTTGACGGCGAGCACTGGCTGATTGAAGCGCCGATGCACGACGGCCGCACCGAAGAGCGGTGCACCGGCAACTGCGACTCGTTACGTGAATTTTTACACAGTGTCATTGGCCCTAAACCGCTGGGCCCTTCGGGAAAGGTCGGCACGCGATGAGCGTCGAAAAACAGTCACTGCAAGAGCGCTACGCGCCCAACGGCGTGTGTTTCGGCTGCGGCGTGACAAATGAAAAAGGTCTGCGCATTCGTAGCTTCGTCGAAGGCGATGAAGTGGTGTGCCGCTTCAAGCCCGAGCCGCACCATCACGCATTTCCCGGTGTGCTCAACGGGGGCATTATTGGCACGTTGCTCGACTGCCACTGCAACTGGACCGCGCTGCATCACCTGATGGTGAAAAGTGGGGCCGACAAGGCGCCCTGCACGGTGACGGCAGACTATTCCATCAGTTTGAAGCGGCCGTGCCCGGCCGATGTTGAAGTGCTGCTTCGTGCGCACGTGGTGAAATCGACAGATGATCGCGCGGTGGTGGAAGGCACGCTCGAGGCCGACGGAAAGGTGCGGGCGACGTGTAAGGGCACTTTCGTGGCAGTGAAACCGGGTCACCCCGCGTACTACCGCTGGTAACTCACCTCGGGCGTTCTTTAACGATTAAGCAACCGGCTGCGTCGGCTCTTGCGAAAACATGCCGAGGTCTTGAACCGGTTGCCCTTGGCCACGGCTACCCAGACGGGTACGAATGAGCGTACCGAACGAGACGATTGCCGCGGTAAGGCCAACCAACGTGCCCACCACGGGAATGTAGCTCAGCGCCTGAACCACCAAGATGCCCAGCGCCAGTACCAAGGCTTGCGTTCGCCGCGCACGGCCGAATGGCAAGTGCATGCCCACCACGTTGGCGACGGCGGTAAAGCCCATGGCCAACACAATGGGCAAGAGCAGCCACATCACCAGCGCCACGGGAATGCCGATCAGCGTCACCACCAAACCAATGGTAATGGGAATGAGGAGCAGGGCGCCCAACAACCCCGCCAAGCCCACCTGCGCTGGCCCACGGGTGATGTCGGCTTCCATTGTTTTAATGCGCTGAGGTGTGAGCATCAGAAACAAAAAGCCCAAACCAAAAGTGAGCGCGAACTGGAGCAGAAACCCGGCGAAGGTAGCCCCCGCTTCTGCGGCCACATTCTTCGGGTTGACGGCCGGGCCGCTCATTTTGAAGGCGCTGTTGGCGAGCTTGTTGCCAATGGCGCCTTCGCCCATCGAGACGATTTGACCACCCACCTTGGCAGAATCAGCGCGCCGTACTTGGCCGCCCCATGAAACAGCGTCGCCTTCGACGCGTGAATTCTTCTCGAGCACCACGTCGCCACCGAAAGCAACCGCGTCGTCTTCAACCGTGGCGCCTTCTTCGATGGTGACGTTGCCACCGAACGCGACGGCCGACTCCACGCGTTCACCGGCTTTGACGACAATCGGCCCTCCGAACGACGCGCGCTGGGCATTCGCCCCACCGGCCGTGTGCTCCGCCATTTCCTCGGCGTGTTCTTTCAATGCCGCGGCCCGTTCCATCGCCGCCTCTTTCACCTCTTCAGCACGCTCCCAAGCTGCTTCTTTCAGTTCCTCTGCGTGTTCTTTCATTTCTTCGGCGCGTTTTTGGGCTTCTTCGTCGAGCTGCGCCTTTGTACCGCTGGCGGCGTCTTTCATGCGCTCGGCCTTGTTCTTGAATTCCTCGGTCGCCTTCTCGGCAAGGGCTTGTGCCTGCTGCTTCACCGCTTCTGCCTGGGTGCGCAATGTGTCGCTGGCACTGCGAGCAGATTGTTCGCGCAACATCCAAATCTTGCCGTCGCGCTTGAGCTCGAGTTGGTACGCCTCTGCCACGGTGGTGAGTGCGTCTTCGGCCGAGACCTCTTTGAGCATCACCTCGGCCGGCTGTGTCAACTCGCCGATCACGATCAAATTGATCTCGCCCTTCTGGGCGATGACTTTGAGCGCGTCGCGCAAGGTGCCGCGGTATTCCACCGACACTTTGGGGCTGGCGGCCAATGCCACTGTCAGGGTTATCGCCGCCCAGTTCATGACGCGCGCCCCGTAGCCGCCGCGGGTATCGAGAAGCGACGCAGGCCCCATACCAGCACCAGCGAAGTGCCCATCGCCGCCACCGCCGTGGGCAAGGCGGCATTTTGCCAGAGCGCCGCGAGCGCAGTTTCGGTTGAAAGCACCATCGCGCTGACCGTGGTGAGGCCTTTGGTCAGCCACACGCCCCACGCCCCGGCAGCGACGCCTTGTGAAGCGAGGGCGAGCGTGCCGAGCAACGCAGCGACGCTGACAATGACGAAAGCCACATAGGCGTCTTGGCGACCGGGAGCGAGCGCGGGAGCCTCGGCTACTCGGGCCATCACCCGTTGCACGAGATCAACGGGCGGTGCCGGATCAGCCAAGCGCGACAAGTCATGTTCGAGCAGCCGATGCGCTTCAAGCAGCTCGGCGCGATCGTCTTCATTCGGAGTGAGCTCCGCGAGAAGTTGGTCGAGCTCGTCGTTCTTCAAGGTCATGCGAGCGGTTCCTTGGGTTGCAGGCGCTGCCGCAGCTTCTCACGGGCGCGAAACAGCCGCGCCATGATCGTACCGGGAGCAACGCCGATAATCTCGGCGATCTCTTTGGTGGTGCGCTTTTGCACGTAATAGAGCGCGAGCACTTCGCGGTCTTCGACGGGCAGTGTCGAGAGCGCCCCTTCGAGCGACGCGTGCTCTTGCTTTTCAATTGCTCGCTCTTCGAGTGAAAGATCGTGCGAAGGCAACGCGTGGGCGTGTTCTTCGACGTCTTCGGTCTTTACCTTCTGGCGGCGGCGCAGCTGATCAAGGCAAAGGTTTCGGGCAATTGCCATGACCCACAAGTCGAAGGGGCGCCGTTCATCGAAGCGCCCCAAGTGCTGGTATGCGCGCAAAAACGTCTCTTGCGCCGCTTCTGCGGCTTCGGCTTCTGAACGCAGCAGGCGCAGGCACAAGCCGTACACCGGGCGTTGGGCCGTGCGTACCAGCGCGGCAAAAGCCTGCGCATCACCCGCCCGCGCGCGGCGCACTTCATTTGCCAGCGTAGGCGCGGGTTGGGCCACCATCATCGAGAGCAGCAGTGAATTCGAGCCAGTCAGTGTTTGAGCAGTCACGAAAGACAGTACGAGAAGGTCGCCCTTTGATTGCGGGCGAAAAAGCCGATTTTTTAAAGCGATTTATTGTGGGCCCGGGCCCGGCGGGTGCGTTCTTTCTTGGCTTCCTGACGCGCCCGAAACCCTTGATGTTTCATGGCTTTGTCTGGTGTCTTCATTGCCCCACCGCCCAGCGTACGAGAGGCCAAAGGCTTGGTGCCGTCGTCGGCTTTCTTGCCCAGATACTTCGGCTGCGGCACGTGCTCATGCTCTTTGTCGCTGTACGACGCTTGAAAGAGACGTTTGATGGTCAACGTCGCGTAGCTGCCTGGGGGCAGGGTAAAGGCCACGTTGAGTTTCAGGTACGGCTTGTTGAGCTCATCGGGAGACACTTTGCCGAGCACCAATTTTTCTGGGTACACCAGCACCGGGCGCTCTTCGTGCTTGAAGTACAAGAGCCGGGGCGCCGCTTCGATGCGCAGCTTTTCGAGGGTGAGCTTTTCTTTACCCAGCACCCACTCGACGGCTTCTTTGATGCGGCCGTCGGGCAGCGGTGAATTGGGCGCGAGTAAAGGAAATTGCGCCGAACGCAAAAAGTCGAGCGCGGGGCCAGTGGAGTCTTTGTGAAAGAGCAGTGTGCCCGCTTGGTACGGCATGGGGAAGAGGTGCTCACGGGGAAAAGTGAGCTGCAGCAGGCGTCGCACGCCTTCGTTCCACAAATATGACTGGTAGGTGAAGATCAGCATCGCCCGGTAATCAGAGTCGATCTGCAAAAACGCCTTCACGAAGTCTTTGGGATCATCGCGAAGCGCTGAAATGACCCGGTAGTATTTCTTGTTGGCGGCGAAGGGGCACTTCTTGAACCAGTCGCCCCAGTGTTCTTGCCAAAACGCTTTCACCTTGGCGTCTTCGCTTTGGTCTAGCAAAGACGGCTTGGCCAGGTAATTGCGCAGCGCCGCCTCGAAGTCGCCGCGAATCAAGTCTTTGGCGATGAACCCTTGCCCGTGCTTGAGCGAGCCGAAACGCTGGCTGTCGAAATAATTGATCACCCCCAGGCGGTTCACTTCGGCAGTGGCCACGTTGAGCGCCGAGAGCTCGGGCTGCTTGAGCGCGCGCACCGTGACCGAGAAGCGGTTCGACGTGGTGTTCTTCGCGCTCAGCTTTTCATTGCTGCGGCCCAAGTACTTCAGGCGCAGGTTTTCTTCTTGCATGTCGATGTCGTAGCCATCGACGGCGATCAGCTGCTCGGTGCGGCCTTGCTTGTCTTTCAAGCCGCAGTACGAAATCGCGCCCGGCCTTAAGCCGAACTTTTCTCGCAAAATGGCGATCGCGTCGAAGGTCGACAGCTTCTGCTTGTCCATCATGTAGACGCGGTACGAGCCGTCGGGGTCTTCGTCGAAGCGGTACGACTCCTTCACCGAAAAGTCTTCAGGCTTTTGCTTGATACGCATGGGTGTCGGCTCCTTGTACGGGCAACCGCGCGCGATAGCCAGTCACCTTAGCGCTTCAGCTTGCGCAGATACTCATCGCGTGAAACCAACCCCGAGTCGACGAGCAGCTCAATCAGGGCTTTCAAGGCGCTGCCTTGCGCCGAAGAGGCTTCTTCGAGCGCCTTTAACCGGCTTGTTACTTCGTCGGCCCGAGGCGCCGAAGCACCCGGGAGCGGCGGCATTGGCTTGGCTGAAGGAGGGGGCGGCTTGGGCGGCGAAGGCTCTGAGACCGTGAGATCAAAGCTGGGCTCGAAGACGCCAAAAGTGCTCGGGTTGGCGGTGCGGGTCGGCTCAATCGTTCTTTCACCGTAGTAATAGCGGCGAATGGCGCGCTCAATTTGTGAGGCGGTGGCCACCGCGGCATGTACCCGCGAATTGGCCTGCAAAGACACCTCTTTGAGCGCGTCGAAGTTGGTGGGGTCGCTGGTCGCAACTTGCAAGCTGCGTGTTTTGGGGTCACCGGCGAGCGGGAAAATGCCGTAACGCTCAGCCAGGTCGACGCGCAGCAGCTGGGTGATTGAAGCGGGCAGCACCAAGCTGTCTAAGTCGACGACTGGCAAGCCGAGCTGCATCGAGAGCGCGTTCACCATCGCCGATTCTTCGACGAAGCCCATTTCGACCAGCGTACGGCCCAGCCGGCCGCCCCAACGTTTTTGCTCGGCGAGCGCGGCTTGCAGGCGCGTTTCGGTGAGCACGCCGGCATCGATCAACAACTCACCCAGACGCCGTCGGCGGCCGGGAGGCGACAAGGCGGGAAAGGGCGGCCCCAACGCTTATTTCTTCTCGGGCGTGGGCGCCGGACTCGCCGCGGTGTCTTCTTTCTTCTCGGCGCGGTTGGGTGGGTCCATCTTTTTGGCTTCGGCTTTCTCAGCCGCGCTCAGCGCCTTCACGCGATACATTTTGTACGAGGCTTGGCCGTCTTTAACGTGCATCACCGCGGCCATGCCCGTGCTCTTGTTGCCGTCGTTCATTTCCCAACCCACGGTGTCAGCGGGGCCCGGGTTGATGAAGAGCGTCTTCGAAGCCGTGTTTTCTTTGACCAGCGCAGTGCCCGCGGCGTCGACCGTGGCGCGGCCACCTGCTTCTTTAACGTTCGACGACACGCCGAAAGCGATGTTGGCTTCGGTGATCGCCCGGTTGATGTCGTCATTGCCCACGTTGCCCCCAGCTGAAGCGAAGTCAATGGCCTGGTTGCCGTTGCCTTTGGGGTTGCCGTGCGAAACGAGAAGCACCGGTACCTTCGAGTCTTTGGCCATGCTGACCACCGCGTCGACGGTGCTCTTCACGTACCGGCAACCAGTGGCGCAGGTGATGAAGTTGGGGTCGTGGTACCCGGGCAGCGAAACGATGGTCAATTCAGGAAACTGCACCTCGCGCATGGCGTTCATGTTCACCACCCACGAAGACGCTTTCATTGCGGCGTTGACTCCGTCGGTATATTCGGCGCGGCACTCGCGGTTGCCAGCAATGGCGAGCACCGGAACTTTCGACTCACCCAACTGCTTCAGTACGCGGGCGATGCCGTCGGCCACTTCGCCCACATCGCCGGTGACGATGATCGCGTCGACCTTTTCGTCGGCGAAGAATTTCTGAAACTTTTTCAGCACCAACATGTTTTGGCCAGAATCTTCATTGATTGGGCCCAACAGGCCGAGCGTCAAGGTGCCGTCTTTGTCAGCGTCGCTGAAGGTCAGCTTGTAACCGGCACGGCTGGCGGTGCGGTCTCCGACCTTCAGTTCGGTGGCGGGGCCGGGTTCAATCGGCGCGGCACATTCTGGGTCGGCTTGCGCTTCCATGACCGGGGGCGGTGGTTTGGGGGCCTCAACGGGCTTTGGGGGCTCGGGCGGGGGCGCCGCTTTTTTTTCGGTACAGCCCCAAAGCGACGCCGAAACGGCGAGCGCAACCACGTAACGACGAAGGTGCAGCGGCATCGATAACCCCTCAAGTTGACGGCAATTCGCTTTAAGCTCGTAGCTTAAAAGGGGCCCGTGGGTCCAGAATGGATTGCACATGCAAAAACTTCAGTTTTGGGCGGTGGCGCTGGCCTTGACTCAGTGGGGTTGCGCGCACGTGGCCCTGTCTTCATCAGAGCTTCGCGAGATCAAACAACCGGCGTTTATTTCGCGCATTGAAGAAGGCGCGGGCCCCAAGTCGACCGTGTTTCGCCACGACTCGGCCTATTCAGAACGGCTGAAAAAATTAGAAGCCAAAGAAGCCGACCGCCGTCTGCAGGTGAAGCTGCATGCTGGTACTGGCACTCTTGGTAAGGGCGACGGCTTACCTACGATGACGCGTTTTGAAATCGCCGACGGTCTGCGCGCGTCGACACTGGCGCTGCTGCCCAACGAGGCCCCCTGGAACAACGTGGTTGATCCCGTGACGGTGGCCAGCGTGCTCGAGAGCTTCTTGGTAGAAGAGGTGCCCGCCAACCCGCCCAACTACGAGCTGCTCAAGCCCTATGGCGCTGACGCGGTGGTTGAATTCGTCGTTGAAGACTACGGCATGCGCAGCGATGACGGCAAAGCCGGTGTTTACCTGGTCGGCTATGGCCGCATGTTCCGCTTAGAGGGGGGGGGCAATCTTTGGTACCGCGCTTTCGAAGTCGACGAAGTGGCTTCGAAGACCGCCGAGCTCGACCCGTTTGCCGTGGCGAAGAACCCCCAAATTTACCGGCAGCACATGCAGCAGCTGGTACGCGCGGTGGCCGAGCTGTTTGCGAAAGACTTGATGCCTGAAGGTGCGCGCGGCGCGAAGGCTGGCTCCGAGGGGAACGACAAGGGTGAAGTGAAGCGCCCGCACGAGACAGTCGATAGCAAACCTGACGACCCCATTTGATGGGCTACTTCACTACCGAAACGTCACCTCTACTTCGCTCTCGAGGCCTTGCTCAATGTCAACGTCGAGCGTTTGGCGTTGGCCCGTGGCTTCATTGATCAACGTCAGGCTCTTGCGCCCCGCGGGCAGCTGTATCGCCACGGGCACCGCACCCAAGTCTTTTCCCTGCAGCCACACGTGGGTGCCCGCCAAGCCCACCACCCGCAGTCCTCCAGAGAGCGCAATGGGCGCCTGAAGGGGCGCGTCATTGGCTGACGGTTTGGTTACCGACGGTTTGGCCATTCGGGCCTTGGTTGGCGGCATGTGGCTTGCCACAGGTGTCGGCGAAGAGACCACCGGCGCTGGCGGCGGTGAGAGGGCCTTCGCCGGTTGCTCCAGAGCGGTGGGGCCAGGCGGCGGTTCGGCCTTGGGCGTGGCTGCCACCAGCAAAGGAGCGGGTGTCGCTACCACCCGCGCAACAGGTGAGGGCTGTTTGTCTGACCTGGTGGTGACTATTACCGCGGCGCCCGCGCCAACGCAGAGCACAGCAAGGGTGGCCCCGACATAGGCACGCCAAGGAGTAGACACCGTGGTGCTGGTGCTTGGCCACGGTAGGCCCAGAGACTCACTCTGGGTCGACGGCGTGGCATCTATTCGTGGACCATCAGAACGAGTGAGCGGTGCCCCAATGTCGCCGGTAAGGGGTGGCGCGTCGCTGACTTCAACCAGTTGCGATGGGCTGATCGGCTCGGCAGGTGCGTCATCAGGCAAGCCGAGAATCGCCGCCGCCGTCTGGGTAATCACCTTGGGGTTGGCAATGACTTCGTGCTCGAGCGCCACACGCACCAGATCTTGTTTGAACTCGGCAGCGCTCGCGTAACGTGAAGCGGGCGCACCGTGCAGCGCGCGCATCACAATTTTTTCGAGCTCGGGGTCCAGATCGGGTCTGACCTGGGTCGGTTTGCGATAACGCCCTAAACGCACCGCCAGCATCTGATCGAGATCGTTTGGGGCATCGAATGCGCGTTGGCCGACCAGCATTTCGTAAAGAAGCGCGCCCACCGAGAACAGATCAGATCGGTGATCAATGTGTTTGCCTTCGGTCTGCTCGGGCGACATGTAGGCAAATTTGCCTTTGACCACTCCGGCGCGCGTGCGGTGTTGGTTGGTCGCCGCCTTGGCGATACCGAAATCGACCAGCTTCACATGCCCGTGTTTGGTGATCATCACGTTTGACGGAGTGACGTCGCGATGCACCAGGTTCAGCGCGTGGCCGTCGTTGTCTCGTCGATGGTGAACGTACTCGAGAGCGTCGAGCAACTGCATCATCACCTGCAGCGTGAAGCCGAGCGGCAACGGCGTCGAGGGGCTGGCCTTGCGCAAGAAGAGGCTCAGCGGTTCACCGTCGATGAATTCCATCGCGATGTAGTAGCGGCCGCCAATTTCGCCCATGTCGAACACTTGGCCGACATTGGGGTGCGTCAACAGCGCTGCCAGCCGGCCTTCGTCGATGAACATCTCTCGAAATTCAGCGAAGCGAGACACTTCGGGCAGCATCATCTTCAGCACCACCTGCTTGCTAAAGCTGGCCACACCGCTCAGTTTTGCCAAGTAGACTTCGGCCATACCGCCAACTGCCAGCCGACGAAGCAACTGGTACCGGCCGAACGCTTCATCGGGCGCGCTCTGCCCGCTCGCCTTCAAACCGGTATGCACCGCCTGAAGAAATTCAGTGGGGTTGAGCGGCTTGTTCAGAAACCGCACCACTGCGGCGCGGTTGATCGCCTGTTGAATGATCTCGGGTTCGCAATGCTGCCCCGTCATCAAAATGCGCGGAACATTGGGCGCGATATTCCGGCACTGGCTGAGGAAGGTGAGCCCGTCCATCTTGGGCATTGTCAGGTCTGAGATCACAATATCAGGCAGCGCCGATCTGAATGTTTCGAGGGCCACGTCGACGTCTGAAGCGGTGGTTACCGTGAACTGACTCGACGGCAAGAGCCGCTTGACTGACTTGAGAATGTTCACCTCGTCGTCGACGATGAGAATATTGGCCAGGTGCTTCTTTGCAGTCTGTGACGACTCAGCGTGCACGCGGCCTCCTGCCCAGGCGTTTGCCCAGTGGCAATCGTAACCCGAAGGCCAGCAGCGCCAGCAGCATCGAGCTGAACCCTGAGCTGTTGCACCCGCAACCGCTGCGGAAGTCAGGGGCCGCGGTACCGGCGTCGATCGTTCCGGTAGTGCCTCCGTCGTTGTCGGGGTGCATGGTCATGCCTGCATCTGTGAGGGTGCCTGCGTCTTCTGCAACGTTGCCGGCGTCAGAGCCGCTACCTGCATCTGTGAGGGTGCCTGCGTCTGTAACGTTGCCGGCGTCAGAGCCGCTACCTGCATCTGTGAGGGTGCCTGCGTCTGTGACGTTGCCGGCGTCTGTGACGTTGCCGGCGTCAGAGCCGCTACCTGCATCTGTGAGGGTGCCCGCGTCTGTGACGTTGCCGGCGTCAGAGCCGTTACCCGCATCTATGAGGGTGCCCGCGTCTGTGACGTTGCCGGCGTCAGAGCCATTGCCTGCATCTGTGAGGGAGCCCGCGTCTGTGACGTTGCCCGCATCAGAGCCATTGCCTGCATCAGAGCTGGTGCCGGCGTCGGAGCCGTTGCCGGCGTCGACAAGAGGGGTACCAATCGTGATGTTTACGACCGCGCTCGAATCACTCACCAACCCTTGAAGCTTCGCCTGCGCGCGCACGGTGTGTTGCCCCAAACTGAAGGGAACCAACGGTGTGTAAGACCAGTTGCCCAGCGCGTCGGCGGCAACCACCGCTGCCAGCGATCCGTCGACATACACATCAACATCGGCCAGTGGAGTCGTGGTTCCCGCCAGCACCGGCTGCTGATTCATCAACACCATGCCATTGGTTACCGACGTTATTGAAGGCACCAGGGGCACCAACAACCCATTGTTGAGCTGCACCAGCAAGCCTCCGGTGAGACCCGTGGTCGCGCCCCAACCGGTGTTCGACGTGACGTCGAGACCTGCCAACCCGGTAATCACCGAAGGCATGCACGCGGCGTCAAGCGAGGCGGCCTGTACGAAGATATTGCCGCCACCACCACCGCCTCCCGGCCCCATCGACAATGCGGCAGTGGCACTGCCGCCTTTGCCTCCCGCCGCCGAGATCGCAAAGCCACAATGAATCGCCGTCGCCGCCCGCACCGACACCGTACCGCCCGCGCCGCCACCTCCCGCGCCATCGAGCAGCGAGCCGCTCGCGGTCTGGCCATCGGCGGTGATCCGCCCGGTACCGTTGATCGTCTTTGCCCGCACAAAAATCGCCCCGCCCCCTGAACCACCACTGCTGGCTGAACCTGCCGCGCCTTGGCCAGCCCCACCACCACCCCCCAACACCAGCCGATTAATCAAGCTGCTGGCGTTGACCGGGGCGCCGCCCATTCCGCCCACGGCACGGCCGGCACCATCGAGAATCGAAGTGCGGCCACCTTGGCCACCGGCCGAAGCATTGGCGCCACCACCGCCACCTGAAGACAAGCAGTTGCCGCCGCCGGCGCCGTTCGCCATGTTCCCGCGGCCGCCGAACGCGGGCCCGTAGAACATCGGCCCGGCCAAGCCTTCACCTTTTGCTGCCCACCGGCCTCCATCGGCCCCTCCGGGCGGGGTGCTGAGCTCGGTACAGCCCGTCGTGGCGGAAGAAGCCTTGACTGCGACTCCTCCGCGAAAACCAGCACCCACGGCGTTGATGACGCCATCGTTGAGCACCGTGCCATTGGCCAAAAATGCGAGCACGCCTCCAGAAGAACCGTTCCATGCGGCGGGCACCAACGAGGCGGTGGCTTGAATGGTGAGGTTGGTGAACTCCGGCACCGTAATCGCCTGTGCTGCGCCACCTGTGAACGCGGTCTCGAAGGGGGCCCGAAACGTGAGCACCGTAGCGGTCAGAGCCGTGACGCGGCCCAATTCCCAAAAGCCGGCCTGCACGGCGCCGAGATCGATGCCCCCCCCGTCGCCTGCTGCCGGCTGCAACGTCGGCGACCTCGACTGCCACAACATCACCAGATCGCCCACTTTGAAGCCGGCCGAGCTGCCGACGTTGACGTCGGTGTCACCAGGCATGACCGTTGCCGTCACCGGCGTGTACACATTCACCTGGGTGTTGAGCGCACTGATCGTACCCGCGTCAGAATGGCCGTCGCCCAACGCGAATACGTCGGGCTCGGCGCGCGCGGTAGCCGCGACAAACAGCAGGACAACGGTGATGCGTATCGCTCGGTGAAGGGTGTGTTTCATGGCGGGCTTTCGGCGTCGGTGGCTCCCTTGGGCACCGGTGACGGTTCAGCTTCGAGAATGCGAAATTCTACGCGGCGATTTTTCTCGCGACCTTGGGGGGTCTCGTTCGTGGCGGTGGGGCGTGAGTCTCCGAAGCCCAACGACGTTAAACGGCTGGGGTCGACGCCGCCTCGCTTCACCAAGTCTTCCATCACCGCCTGGGCGCGTTGTTCAGAAAGCCGCAGGTTAGAAGTGGCATTGCCGCGCGAGTCGGTGTGGCCTTCAATCGCGATTTTGCCCAAGGCCGGGTGCGTCTTCAAAATGCTGGCGATTTGATCAAGCAGCGGGAACGATCGTTTGAGCAGGCGAGCCTTCGCCGACTCGAACTGAACCTTTTCGAGAATTTGAAGTTTCTGGCGCGTAATCACCACCAACTGCTTCTTCTTCTCGGGGCACCCTTGGTTGGCCGCCGGGCCGGCGTCGTGGGGGCAATTGTCTAAATGATCGGGCACCTGGTCGGCGTCGGTATCGCGCGTTGCGCAGCCACGGGCGTCAGCCGGGCCGACTTCTTCTGGGCAAGCGTCGACCGCGTCGAGAACGCCGTCGCCATCGCCATCGTCGTTGGGGCAGCCCCCCCGCGTTTCACTGCCGGGCAGTTGCGGGCAGCGATCGACAGTGTCGGGCACGCCGTCATTGTCGCCATCGGCCGCGCGCGCTGGGCACCCCGATTCTTTCAAGACACCCGCTTGCAACGGGCAGCGATCTTCACCGTTGGCGACGCCGTCGTTGTCGTCGTCGAGCAAGGGGCATTCTTCAGGCCTGTGCTTGCCCAAGCACACATTGAGCGCGGGAGCAGGTGGCGGCGGTGGTGCTGACTCAGACCAAATGTTCACATTGAGCTCAAGCCCCAGCAGCGCTCGAAGCGCCGGCGTTCCCGGCGCAGGGCTAAAGCCGCTCCCCACCAGGGCAAAAACGCCGAAGGGGCGGGCGATGGCATAACGTGCCCCCAGCCACCCCTCGAAAGAGCCACGGCCAGACGCCGTGTCGACTTCTCCGAAACCACCGAGCTCAGGCTGTACGCGCCACTGCGCAGCGCGAACTGCGACGCCGCCTCTTACCCGCGTCGCCAACGTTTGGTTGCCGACGCTCAAAGGCTGTGGCCGCACCAAGGCGCTCAGCTCGGCCGACCACAACAGCCCAAGCCCCTGAAGCGATGCCAATAGCTTTGGCCGAACTTGTACGGCGGTGTCTTGGGCCAATGCCGCATCGCGGCCAGCGGGAAACGCCACTTCACCTTCAACTGACAAACCAAAAGGCCGTGTTTCGGTGCGGCGAACAAGCGCGAACTTGGCACTTACCCACGGCATGCCAATGCCGCGCGACGCGGGGGCCTGGTAGCCCCAAGCGGCGAGGGCCTGCCCGTCGACGCGTTGGTAGAGAACAGCGGGCAAACCGACGGCCACCTGAAACAGCGGGTGAGGCGAGAGGGCGAGCGAGCCATAGCCCGTGTAGCGCGACGTGATGACTGCCTCAGACACTCCGGTAGAATCACGCAGAACCAGCGGCAGGTACTCGAAGCCCGCGGCGATGGCGATGCGCAACTGCCCTGTGGGGAGCAGGTCGGCAGACCCCACGGCTATTGAATCGGTAAGTCCCGGGTCGACCGTGAGGCGGCTCAACTCGAAATTTGGAATCGGCGACTGCGTCTGCGCTTGTGCTGCCGGTGCGTACCAACCCCCCCACCACAACAAACAGGCACAGGCGAAGCTCCGAACATGGCCCTTCACCACTGGCCCCCTTTTGGCCTCATGCTTGGTGAGCAATCACTTCAACTTTTGAAAAAGCTGTCTTGGGTCAAAAGCTCCAACTGGCTTTCTTCAAACCTTGGATGAAACCCGGGTCTGCCCGCATGGGTCACCGTGCGCTGCAAGGTCAGGGCCTACCCTGGGGCTGGCTTTACGCTTAATGGTTTCGAGGTATTGCGCCGAAACGGGGTGGGTCAAATGTTACCGCGCAGTCAGTTTTCACCCGGTAAGTGCGAGACCCCGCGGCCAATGAGACGAAGGCTTAGTCTTGCGGCGCGTCGCCAGCTGACTTCGAGGCCGAGCGGCGAGGAGAAGCGAACGCAGTGGCATTGGCGAGCTCGCGGGCGGTGTCACGGTAGCTGCGCATCGCGAAGGGTATGGCCACGATGAAGGCGATGGCTCCGAGGCCGATGGCCATCCACGGAATGGGTGCGGGCTCCTTGAGCCCCGCCTCACGGTAGTCGTTGACGTTGCCCTTGCGTGCCTTTTCTTTCAGCGCCGCCACGTCAGCTTCAGACAACTTCGCCGGACCACCGTTGAACTCTTTCACCTTGCTTTGGGCCAACGCCAGCGAAGAAGCGACCAGCGCCACGCACACCCACCACCTGACATTGCGAAACATGGGCGGGCACCTTAGCACGGCTCTGCGTCGAGCTCGACGCGCTCGAGGTGCGTGGGCACGTGGGTTTTCCAACCCTTGGCCGAGACTCGGGCTTTGAGCGCTTCGAGAGCGCCGGTTTCGCCGTGCACCAGCAATGTTTGCTTGGGCGGCGCCGAAAAGCCGTCCATCCACCGAAGCATTTCTTGCCAGTCAGCGTGGGCTGAAAAACCGCTCACCTGCAGCAGTTGAGCGCGCACGGGTACGTCGGTGCCGTGAATGCGCACCTCTTTTTCGCCATCGAGCATGCGGCGGCCGCGCGTGCCTTCAGACTGATAACCGACAAAAAGCACTGCGTTGTTTGGGTCAGGCAAACGGAGTTTCAGGTGGTGCAAAATGCGCCCACCGGTGGCCATGCCGCTGGCTGAAATAATGATGCCCGGGCCTTTGAAGCGGTTGAGCTGCTTGCTCTGTTCGACGCCGCGGGTGAATTGGGTGCGGCGGGTCGCGAGGGGAGACTCGCCGCGATCAATCAAGCTCTGCATGACCAAGTCGTGATCTTCTGCGTGCGCCAAATAGAGCGGGGTGGCATCGCACGCCATCGGTGAATCGACGAACACCGGCAGCTCGGGAATGCGCGCTTCAGCCTCTAGTTTGCGCAAGTAATAGAGCACTTCTTGGGTGCGGCCAATGGCGAACGCGGGAATCACCATCACTCCGCCACGTCGCGCCACGTCGTTCACCGCGGCAGCGAGCGCCTCGACCGGTTGCGTGTCTCCGTGGGTGCGATCGCCGTACGTGCTCTCGGCAATCAGCGTGGTGGCTTTTTCGACCGTTTGCGGGTCTTTCAAAATCGGCGCGGTGTAACGCCCCAAATCGCCACTGAAAACCACGCGCTGCTGCGTTGACGCGAGATCAAAAATGCAGATCGCCGAGCCGAGAATGTGACCCGCGCGCGCGAACTTGAGCGTGATGCCGGGCAACATTTCTTTTGGGCGATCGTAACCAAAGCTCTCGAAGAGGCGCAACGCGGCCTTGGCGTCTTCTTCGCCGTACAACGGCAGCGCAGGCGAGTGTTTCGAATAGCGCTCTTGGTTGGCGAACCGGGCCTCTTCTTCTTGCAGGTGCGCTGAGTCGGGCAAGAGCAAGCCGCACAGGTCTCGTGTACCCGGTGTGCAGATCACCGGGCCGTTGAAGCCTTCGCGCACCAAGCGGGGCAAGCCCCCCGTGTGATCAATGTGCGCGTGCGTCAACACCACCGCGTCGATGGTTTTGGCATCGACTGGCAGCGGCTCCCAATTGCGCAGGCGCAGCTCCTTTTTGCCTTGAAACAGGCCGCAATCGACGAGCACTTTGTGTCGTTCATGCTCGAGTAAAAATTTTGAGCCGGTGACGGTACCCGCCGCGCCAAGAAAGTGAATAGAAGCCATGAAGTGCGCCACGCTACCTGAAATGGCGGTCGAAAGTTTCGGCCAAGCGCTTCGGCCGTAAGTGGGTTATGGAGCGCCGAATGGAAAACTGGGTGCCCCCGCAAGTGGCTCAGGCTCGCGCGCAGCTCGACGCGATGCTCGAGCAGTTGGAAAAGAAGAAAATTGATCTCGTCACTGTCTCGTGGCCAGACATTGAAAAATCGGTCGCCAAGCTTTTGATGGGCCCGTTTCGAATCGATCGTCCCGAGCATCACGTGGTGGCCATGGGCTTGGCTTGTTCCTGGGGCGAACGGCTGGCCAAAGAGCACGGCGCCTTCTGGTTCCCCAACCGCGATGCGCCCGAAGCGGCGTCGCTCGGTTTTCCCGAAGCGCTGATAATGCTCTCGCCGTACGGCGGCGTGCTCGACGCGTTGATGTCGTCAAAGCTCGAGCGGCTGAACGACGTGTCGCAAGACATTCGCACCTCGCTCGCCAAGGTGAAGTTTTCACCGCAAGCCCAGGCGGCTGGGCCCATGCGGTTGGGGCCGGCTGATTATCAGCGCCTGTTCGACCCCGGCTTTGTTCAGCTGGTGTTGGTTGACGTTGCCAAGGCCTCGACGGGGTGGAACATGACGGGCCCGCGGCTTTCGAGCGAATTGCGCGATGCGCTCTCGCGTGCAGGGTCACGCTTGTCGCCTGAAGTGAAGCAGCAGCTCGAAGCCCAATTGCTCGGCGCGATGCAGCGCTTAGACCCCGCCAAGCCGCTGATCGAGCAGGTAGAACGGGCTCCACGCGTGGCTGAATTGGTGGCTTTGCTGTGGGGCACGAAAGAAACCAGCGGCGCGGCGCCCGAAGAGTTCTGGGAAGACGTGGTTTTCCCCACGCTGTTCATCGGCACGCCGTCGACTTTTCCGAAGTTAGAAGGTGAAGAGCTCGAGCTGCTCAAACGCGGCGTCGACCCCTATTTTTTGTATTTAGAAGTCGTTCCGCACCAGTTCCCCGCGCCTGAAGAAGCGCTGCTCGGAGCCTTTCCCGCTGACGCGCTCGACGTGTTGGCTCCGGCGCTGGCCAAGGGCGGCAACCCGCGTTTGGTGAAAGTGAGCACCGAGGCGCTCAAGGCCGCGGTGGCGGCATTTGACCCCGTGAAAACAAAAGACGCCGTGTCGCGCTTCATTGCCCATGCTCAGGCCCAGGCGGGCACCACGGGCCCCACGACGCCTCAAGGTGACGCCGCACAAATGTTCGATGCCGCGTTGGTGTTACTTGCCGACGTGAAGAAAGTGGTGGCCGCTGGCGGAGACCTCTGCGTGCGTCGACTCACTGAAGGTGAGGCAAGCGGAGAAGCCGCGATGGTTCAGCTGCGGCAGGCGTTGCAGGGGCCGCGCATCATTCTGGCTTAAGGGCCACGCACAGGCACGTCTGGCGTGTTTTTTACGAGGGGCGCGGCAGTTCTTCGTTGACGAACCGTTGGCGGTGCAATCTTCTCTGCGCCGCTCGTTCAAAAAGGGGATCACACATCATGCGTGTCAGTGCCTTGGGAGCCTTGGTAGGGGTTTGCCTGCTGGTGGGTTGCACCGGAGAAACGCCGAATTCAGGTATCGGCGAGCGCAAGGGCGCGCGAGGTCGCATTCAAGGCTTCGTGATTGACGCCGAGACTGGCCAGCCGATGTCTGACGTGGCAGTCAAGACGTCAGAAGTGGGCGCCGAAGTTTCGAGCAATTCGAAAGATGGCTTCTTCGTGCTCGATAAGTTGACCGCGGGTGGCACGTACCGCTTGTCAGCCACCAAAGATGGTTATGTGCCGCGCATTTTCAGCGCCAGCATTGGTCAGGTGCCTCAAGACGCGTACGACGCGCTGCCGGTGGCAAACTTGGGTACCCAGTTCATGTCGAAGCCCAACGGTACGGTGAAGGGCAGGGTTGAATACATCAACAGTGGGCAAGTGCCTCAATTGCTCAAAAACGCCACCGTGGTGATGGACTTCGCGGGCGGAGGCAGCTTTCTGCTCTCACTTTCCACCACCACCAACGATCAAGGCGAGTTCACGTTCACCGGCTTGCCGTCGCACCCCACCGGCAGCCTTTCGCAAAACGTGTGCGTCACCAACTTGAAAGACAACACTGACGACATCATCGACTTCGCGCCCGCGTGCACGAACGTGGCGATTTACCCAAACCAAACCAACTACGTGGTGATTCGCCCCTCGCGCGTCGACCTGAACAATTCAGACGCGAACACCATTCAAGGTGTGGTGCGTGACAACTTGACCCGCTTGCCGATTGCCGGTGTCGAGGTTTTCGAAGTGGGTAAAGAAGCCGACAAAGTCACCACCGACACGAACGGTTTTTATTTCATCAAGACCACCAGCCTGAACCGTTTCGCGCAGTTCACTTACCGCAAGACCGGGTACGCCGAGGGTTACAGCGAAGTGAACTTCGGGCGCGGCGGCAACACCAACATGCCGATCAACATGTACCCGGGCGGCGCGTCGATTGTCGGCCGCCTGCTGTACGCGAACTTGCAGCCGGCGAAACAAGCCGAGGTGCGCATCGACCTGCGGCAAATTCTGGGCGGCAGCACCGGCTTCAACGTTTTCAAGGTGGTGAAGACGAATGACACCGGTGACTTCACGCTCGATAACTTGCCCGGTTGGTATGACGGTTTGTCGGTCAACGTGGCCTTTACGCCGTGGAGCGCAGACCCCGATCTTTTCCCCGAGACGACCAGCCAGTCAGTGAGCGTGGCGCTGTACCCCGGTTCGGCCACGCCGCTCTTGCGTCAGCTCACCAGCAACGCCAACCTCGCGTTGATCGCGTGGAATGCGTACAGCGGCTTCATCGGCCCCAACGAAGCGGCGCAAATTCAAGTGTCGCTGCCCACTTTGCCAATGGAAAATCGCTTCACGTTGACCGATTCGAACAGCGGTCAGCCAATGCCGTTCACCGTGGCATATGCCGACAACAACCGCAAAATCACCGTGACGCCTTCGGTGGGCATGGGCACCACCCTGTGGTCTGAAAACCGCCAATACCAGCTGCAGGTGATCTTGCGCGCCAACAACGGGCCGCAGGGTTTTCTCAATACCTCGTTCAGCTTCCAAGCGCGCAGCTCGTTGCAGGCCGCCAATATCACCGGCAAGATCGCGGCGATCAGCGTCGACAACCCCGACATCGACGCCACCACCCGGCCGATCACCCTGCGCTGGGCGCCATTGCCCGACGCGTTTAGTTATTCGCTCTATTTGCGCACGGTGAACACGCAGCGGCTGCCGAGCTACGTGCGCTTCAACACGGTTGCCGCTTCGGCCAACCCGGCATCGAGCTTCAACTTAGGCTCGCTGGGCGTCACCTCGACCTTGGAGCCGATTGTGGGGCAACCATTCGCCTTTGGTCAGATCATCTCGTTCTTGGTGGTGCCGGTCGACGCGCGTGGCATTGAGACCGACGCGTCGAAGGGAGCAACCATCGATCTGCGCGACGTCACTGCGCCGAACTTCGACTTCGGCGTCGCCCAGCTCGACCCTGCGGCCGGCGCTGCGCATGACGTTCGTTTCGCGGTGCATGCCAACGAAGCGCTTGATCGCGCGAGCCCTCCGATGACCACCTTGCCCGCGGGCCTGACCTTCAAGTCGTGGACAGTCGAAGATCGCCCCACGCCTCCCGCGAACGTGGGTGGCATCGAAGGCATCTTGACCTTGAACGGCTCACTGTCGGCGGTGGCCAACGTGACCATTCAAGTGCGCGACACCAGCGGTAATTTGAGTCGCGCGTTGACGCTGCCGGTGCTGCAGCAACCCCTCGTGCCGTCTGCAGGCTTCGAAGGCGCGGGCGCATGCTCTTCGACCGGGTGGACCGCTGACCCCAACACCACCTGCGTGGCGTGCACCACTCAAGTGTTGGCCAACACCCCCACGGCGATCACCAGCAGCCCGGGTTACCAACCAGCGTACGACGGCTCGTGCGCGCTGGCGTTCGGAGACGCGACCACCAACGGCATGTGCGGCACGCAGCAAATGGGAGCGCCGCTCGATCTCACTGGCCCCACGTTCACCGGCAAGTTGCTGCGTATCAGCTACCGTTACTGGCCGTACTACAGCGCAGGCTACGTCGCGCACCGCTGCGACTTCTTCGACACGGTGGCGATGACGACTCCCAGCAACTACCACAGCATTGTCAACAACAATGGGCGCGCGTGGCAGGTGGTGTCGTCTGACCTGTCGAGCAACATCGGCCGCAACGGTCGTTTTCGCTGCACGTTAGACGATGCCAACACCTGCGGTTCGCGCGGCGGCGTGCAGCTCGACGATCTGCGCGTCTACATGAAGTAGCGAAAGCATCGAAAGTGCGCTCGCCTTCTCGCCAAACGAAAAGGCGGGCGTGCTCCTCGTTTTTCACTTGGGAGTCTCAACGATGCTGAAGATCTCGAAGGGGTGCGTGGCGTTGCTGTTGGTGGCGTCGTTGGTTCACGCAGCTGACAAGAAGGGGCTCACGAAGAAACGCAGTGCGCCTGTTAAGCCCGCGCCGACGTTAGACTTGAGCGAGCCCGCACCTGCGCCGCCTGTTGAGGCTCCGCCTGCCGAAGTGAAGCCGGTGATCGTGCCGCCGGTAGCGAATATTCCCGAAGTGGCGCGTGCCGTATCGCCGCTCGAATCGAAGCATGTGTTCTCGGCCGAAGTGGGCTTGTCTGGCTACAACCGCTCTTTCGATTATTTCGGAGCGCGGGGAGCCGAGTTGCGCCGCTATGCGATGCCGTTCTACCCACTGCTGACGGCGCGGGGAGAATACTTTCCACTGCGAGCGCGGAAAGATGTGTGGTCGCAGTTGGCGGTAGAAATTGCGGGCAATATTGCGCCGTGGTTGCGCACGCAAGACCCCAGCGGTACCTCTGTGATCGCCACCTTTAACGCAAGGCTCGATGCGGGAGCGAATGTGCGGTTGGCACCTGTGGCGAAGCTCCCGCTGACGTTGATACCCGCGCTGGCGCTGCGCTACCACGTGTACAGCATGGGTGGCACTGACGTACGGGCGCTGCCCAATGCCACTTACCTGGGCGTGCGTGTCGGGCTGGGTGGCGAATATGCATTTCTCGAAAAATTCACTGCCTTCACTCGGCTCGCCGTGTTGCCGATGTTTTATTCGGGAGAAATTTTTTCGCGTGCATTTTTTAGCGGCGGCTCGAACGTGGGCCTCGAGGGGTCGCTCGGCATCGCAATGCAAGTGAAAGACATGTTCGAAGCGCGGCTTTCGTTTGACTACACGAGCTATTTGTTCAGGTTGCGTTCAAACCCGGCGGTTGACCGCTACAACGCCAATGGCGCGTTTGATCAATACCTCGGTGCGTCACTCTCAGCGCGAAAGACGTTCTGACGGGGCAGCCGCGTTTTTAGACCCGGCGCCCGGCGGCGGTTTTCGCCAGGTCGCTCGCTTTGGCGGCAAAGATGAAGTCGCTCTCGGTGAGCCCATCGATCTTGTGTGTCCACACCGAGAGGCCTACCTTGCCCCAGCGCAGCGCGATGTCAGGGTGATGACCTTGTTCTTCAGCCATGGCGCCCACGCGGTTTACGAAAGCGAGCGCGGTGGCGAAGTCGACGAAAAAGTACTCGGCCAACAAGTGGTGATTTTCAATCACCTTCCAGTCAGGCACCTGTTCTTCGAGCGGCTTGATTTGATCAGCATTGAGTGGAGGCACTCCTCCACGACACGGAATGCACGTCTTTTCTGAGAGCTGGCTCATGGTGGTTGGGTAACACGCGGCTAAAGCGTTTGCAGCCAAGCGATCAACGCCGTGCGGTCGGCGAGGGGCCAATCTGTTCCGTACGCGTGGCCAGGTACTGGGCCTGGGCCAAGCGGGCTGCGCGTGTAGCTGGCCGACAAGCGCTCGGGTGAGAACAAATCTTCAAGCGTGGGCACGGCTCCGTGGTGCAAATAGGGCGCGGCTTGGCTTACCCGAATCAACGCGGGGGGGCGGTAATTGCCGGTGCCGCGTGCAGCTCCATTGGCGAGCGCTGCGTCGGTGCCGACGCGCGCG
Source organism: Myxococcaceae bacterium (assembly GCA_019694575.1). Classification (GTDB taxonomy): domain Bacteria; phylum Myxococcota; class Myxococcia; order Myxococcales; family Myxococcaceae; genus JAIBBR01. The sequence continues at coordinate 18,306 of JAIBBR010000032.1, read as the reverse complement.
GCGGCCATCGGCGGGCCTCCGTACGCTTGGTTCGAATGACACTCGGCGCAGTGTCGCGCGAAGAGCCGTGCGCCCCGTTCGGTCTCGGCGGTGCGTGCGTGCGCCACCGGCATTGGCTCGAGCGAATAGAGATACATCGCCAGCGCCCAGGCCAGCACGCGCGGAGGCCGCACGCGTTCATGGTTTGAATGCAAAAGCTGCGTCTCTTGCCGAATCGCCAGCGCGACCGGAGTCGTCTGTCGAATCGTACCGGCCTGGGTCAGCGCGGTCTGCTGACGCAAGCCGAAGAGATCAGGAATCGCCACCGGGTCTTCATCGACATCGTCAGTCACATCGGCGCGACCTGGCCCCCACGTAGCCATACGCCGCGCCAGGTCGGGGTCTACCGGCTCTTTCGTTTCTTGGTGATACGCAAGCCGCAGCCGCCCATAATCAAACGTTCGGCGCGCCTGCCCTGTCACCACCGCGCCGTCTTGAACCGAGGCGTGGCACAACGCGCAGGTAATGCCCGTGCGCGTGCGGCCGTCAATGTCTTTGAAGCTCACCAGACCGACGTACGCGCCGCTCTTGTCGCGCTCCAGGCCTGTTTCAAGCGCCAGCTCGGGGTGCTTCACTGCGAACTCGACGAGCGGCTCGGCCCTCAGCGGGTAAGCGAAAAACACTTCACGGCCGAGAGCGACCCATTCAGTGGGTGTTTTTGGTTTTACCCCGTTCCACAATGAAGCTGCGTTGTCGCTGACTTCTGACAGGTCTGCAGGCAGCCGAACGCTTCGTGGGTTCCACTCGGGCAGAGCGTCCCACCCTTTGCCCGCCACGCCGTAAGAGGCGACGCGCTGCTGAGAATACGTGTTTGCCGGGTTCTGTAACGACGCGAGCAGTGCCTGCCGGCGAAAGGTGGCACTGCTTAGGTACTGCTCACGTTCTGACTCAACCCATGCTTCAGACCATGGCTCGGCGGGCGAAGAAGCAGGGCGTTCTTTGCAGGCGCACCACAACGCAGCGAAGAGCGCGGCAGTTGTTAAGAAGCGGCTCAGGTTGTGATCTCGGGTTCGCGCTGCGCTTCAACCGACAAGGTCTGCACCACACCGTCGATCGCCACATCAACTTCGATCAGAAAAACGCCGGGAAATGTGAGCCTGCTCGCGTCATGCAACGACGCGTTGTTCAAGGGCGACAGCTTGTAGCTGGTCTTCAGCGTGGTGGTGGCAGGCACCGTCTCGTCCCAGCTCACGTACTTGTCGATCTTCCATTGGGTGGGAGCGCGGCGTGCCATTTTGTAGAGAAAGAGGTGCGTCTCGTTGTTGAACACCCGCACTTCATGAATTTCGATTTTCGCCGCGGTGCTTTGCGATGACTCGAATGAAAGCTGCATGCTCGACTGGCGGCACATCGGTTGGCACTGGCTTCCAGGAGCGCAGGCGCCAGAGGTGGAATCGGCAAGCGACTTGGGGTCAGGGTCTGGGCAGTCTTGGGCCATGGTCACTGAAGACAGGGTGGCCACGACTTCTCCGGGGTTGCATGGCGGGCCGCCATCGGGGTTGTTGTTCAAGATCAAGGGACTGCAGCCCATGGCCAGCATCAGCAGCGCGGTGTATTTTTTGGTTTTCATGGTCGCCGGTTTTTGCAAGCACAGAACCAAACGTAACCAACTGATTTCACTCGAGATGACGAATGAAGCGACACCCGCTTTTCGTCAGTTTCCTCAGAAAAGTGAGCCCGTTTCTGCGTAAAAAGTGTGACACCTTTTGCCATGCTCATGCTCCTTGCCGCCATCGTCGTCAGCGCTGCTCCCACGAAGTGGGTGACCGTCGACGAAGCTGTGTTCAGTGCACAGTTTCCCCAGGTGCCGGTATCGGGCGTGCTGCCTGATGATCCCGGCACCACAATTTACCAAGCGGCTGTCACCCAGCCCGATGGCCGCAAGTGGGAAACGTGGCTTTCGGTCACCAGCCCACCCGAAGACGTGCGCAGCAAAGCGCGCGAGCTGTCAGCCGAACAGCTGCGCCAAGTGCAGATGGACCTGCTCGTGCCCGAAGAATTCAGTTTGCTTACCGAGGCGGAGATCACGCTCATTATCAGCGGTAAGCCGTTGCCGGCGCGTGACTTCACCGCTCGCCATACCGACGGGCGCAAAATGTCGGGCCGGGTGCTGACATACAAAGGCCGGCTCTTTCAGCTGATCACCTTTCACACCGTGAAGAAGCCCCTCGACGCCGAGCACGCGCGCTTCGTGGGCAGTGTGCAGTTCAAGTAAGCCCTATGGGCCGGACCAGGTTCGGTCGGGCCGGTTCGCCAAGGCCCATTGTTGATACTCGCCGTCAGTGTAAAGGCAGCGATCGATTCCCGGTTTACGTTCTCCGAAACAAAGCAGCATGCAGTCTTCAGTGCCGCGGTTGATCGCCGAATGCGCGATGCCTGTACCTGCTGGAAAGCTGATCGTGTGACCTGCACGCACCGCCACTTCAACCGGCTCTTTGCCCGGCTGAGAGATAAGAAGCGCGCAGGTGCCCTCAAGCACATAGATCAGCTCTTCTTCATGCGAATGGGCATGGGTGAAGCTGGTGCGACGCCCGGGAGGAATGCGCTCGTGCCACATGCCCACGTTCACGCTACCTGCGGCTTTGCCCAGGTTTCGCCCCAGAGAGAGCTTCTCTTGGTCGAAGGGGGCAGGGTAACTGCCTTCTTCTTCGGCGACGTCGGTGATGTGAACGATAAAGGGTGTGCGCATCGGCTCTCAATAGCGCTTTTCTCGGTACAAAATCAGGCCCCTGATCACTCCTGTTTAACGCGAGCGCCAACTGTTCTTTCACTCCTTGGGCGTGCTACGTCGTCGGCGCCCAAAGGAGGGTCTTGATGAACGTTTTCACACGTGTGGGTCTCACTGCTTTGCTGCTTCTTGCGGCATGTGGCGAACAGCTGCCGAACGACGTCACCGCCGATGCTGGTAACAACGCTGATGCTGGCAACGACAAGGTGCTCGATGCAGGTCAGCTTCCTAAGACCGGCGTCGCGGTGTTGGGTAAAGGCGTGCACACCGCGGCCTCAGTCGTGATCAAACCGTTCGCCGGCCCGGCTGAAGGCCTCAACCACCCCCGTGATTTGGCGTTCGACCCCGAGTCGCCGAGCGATTTGTGGGTACCCAACTACGCCGACAATTCGATGGTGATTTTGAAGAACGCCGGCACGCCGCAACAGACCAAACTCAAAAAGAGCGGCCCTGGCAGCGAGCACTTCATGCCGCGCCCGGCGGCCATGGCGTTCGGTCAAGCCGGCCGCATGGCGACGGTGCACGAAGAAGATCGCGTCACCCAGCCCAGCACCCCGGCTGACTTCATGGGGCCCACGCTGTGGTCGACCGACTCGTCGTTTGAAGGCGGTCATGCCTCGCACTACGACATGTTGCACAACAGCCCGAACGCGGTAGGCATCGCTTGGGAGCGCATGAATATTTACTGGGTATTCGACGGGTACCACAATTCAATCACCCGTTATGACTTCGCGTCAGATCACGGCCCAGGCGGTGCTGATCATTCTGACGGTTTCATTGGCCGCTATGTCGAAGGGCAGGTTCTCTACACGCGCGGTGTCAGCTCGCACATGGAGTTCGATCAAAAAACCAAGCTGCTCTATATCGCTGACACCGGCAACCACCGCGTTGCGGTGCTCAAGACCGACAGCGGCAAAGCGGGAGCGTCGCTCAACCCCAACTACGACGGCTGCCCTCAGTACCGCGTCAATGACGCGGTGATCGCCACGTTTGTCGACGCGAACCTGAAAAAGCCGTCGGGCTTGGCGTTGCGCGATGGGTTGGTTTTCGTTTCCGACAACGAGACTTCGCAGGTGTTGGCTTTTGACGCCAACGCCCAGCTGGTCGACTATTTAGATTTGTCATCAGAAGTGATGCCAGGCAGCCTGATGGGCATCGAGTTTGACGCCCAAGGCCGCCTGTACGTGGTCGACGAGAAGACCTCTCGCGTCCTGCAGATTTCAGCGAAGCCTGAAAACTAAAACAGTTTAGGTGCCGGCGGCCTTCAACGGGCGGCCGGCATCGGCAGGTGCGCGCTCCAGGTGGCCCTTGACCTTGGTGGTCTCAGCGTGGGTCGCCTCGAGTGAGCCAATTTCTTTGCGGCGGTTTTCGATCTCTTTTTCAAAATTCGCGATCTCGCTCTTCAACGTGGCCACGCGCGTTTCGAGCTCACCTTGGCGGCGGGCCGCATCGGCGATGATGTCTTGAACGTTGACCTTGAGGCTGGCCAGCGTGGTCTTCACGACGATCATCACCAAGTCGACGTTCTGATCGGTCGGCAAGGTGCGCATCAGCTGAATGGTCTCTTCGATTCCGAAGGTCGGCGCCGCTTTCGGTGCCGCGGCCGCAGGAGGAGCCGCTTGCGCCGCAGCTTTCGCCGCTGCCTTCAGCGCCTCTGCACCGCCAGGGCCCGCGAACGGAGATTCAAACCGGCCGGTTTGAATACCGACCGCGTTTTCTCCACCGCCGCCCGGGTTGTCCTTCTTTGATCCAAAGATGGCCATGTGTTTGTTCTCCCCTTTGTTCACCCAAAAATATCTAAAGGTGATGGGCGTTGGCCAGTGCTCAAAATGCCATCGCGCCCGCGTGTGTGGGCGAATGCGGGTGAGCTACCGACAACGATGCGCAAAGGCTGACCGTCTGGTAAATCATTCGCTTGACGCTCTCTAAAAAATGATCACTGCGTAAAGCCAGTTTGGGTGTGGAAACTTAGAGACCACGTCTTGTAGCGACAACGCCACTGATTCTGCGCTAAATCATTGAAATGCCGACGCATTGAGGGGGTGTAAGATGGCTCATTTATTGAAATTAGGATCGCTATGCACTTGAGCGCGAACAGACTCGACAGGTGGGGTGGGTGGGCGGCGCTGGCGATGCTGGTGTCGGCGTGTAACGGCAATGTGGTTTTTCCCGTGGCGCCGGTGCAGGTTGCCACGGGGCCGACTGACGAAAAGCCAATTTCGTTCTCTGAGGTCTGCGCTGATCGCCCGCCAGCGCCCACGGTGCACTCCACTTTGCGCAAGCTCGGCAACGCAGAATTGATCTACTCGCTGCAAGACTTGTTGGGCGTGTCGTCGGTGGCAGCTGACTTGCCGCCCGACGTGGCCAGCACCGAAGGCTACGCCAACAACGGTGACTTTTTGACGTTTAGCCCCGAGTACGCCGAGAAGGCCTTGCAGGCGATCGAAGGTGCAGTGGCAGCCGCCGCCGCTGCCGATACCGCGGCTTTCAAGTGCGTGAGCGGCACCCAAGACTCCGCCTGCGCGCGCGATTTGATCAGCAAGTTGATGCGCCGCGCTTACCGCACCACCGTGGCTTCAAGCGATCTCTCTAGCCATGTGGCGCTCTTCGACTCACAGCGCGCCGCGGGTGACTCTTTCGACGACGCGCTCGGCACCGTCTATGCCCGCACGTTGTTGTCGCCCCGTTTCTTGTTCCGCACGGCAACCGGCGGCGAGGCAGTGCAAGGTGACGTGGTTCGCCTCGCTCCTTCAGAGTTGGCGACGCGGCTTGCTTATTTCCTTTGGAGCAGCGCACCCGATGAGCAATTGCTCAACGCGGCTGACGCCAACCTGTTCGCCAATGACACGGCGCTGCGTGCCGAGATCACCCGCATGCTGGCTGACCCGCGCGCGGCCCGGTTCGTCAACACGTTCATCGGTCAGTGGCTCGGCATCGATCGCCTCACTTCGACGGTCTCAGTGAGCCGCATCGGCCTCGACGATACGATGCGCGCCGAGTTCATCGCCGAAACCCGGGCGCTCGCTTCGCATGTTTTTCGCGACAATCAAAGCATGATGGACCTGCTCGGTGCTGACTATTCGTTCATCAATGAGCGGTTGGCCAATCATTACGGCATCGCCGGCGTGACTGGCGCCGACCTGACCAAGGTCAGCCTTGAAGGCACTGACCGCCGTGGCCTCATTACCCAGGCGTCGTTTCTCACGCTCAACGCCAAGCCCGACGACTCGGCTCCGGTGGGCCGTGGCAACAAGATCTTGAAGCTGATCACCTGCACCCCTCCGCGCACGCCCGACTTTAGCGCAGACGTCGCCAAGCTCTTTGCTCAGTCGGCCGACCCCAATGCCACGATGCGCGAGCGCATGGCGGTTCACCGCGCCAAGCCGGAGTGCGCGGGTTGCCACACCGAGATGGACCCCATTGGCCTCGGTCTCGAGAACTATGATCAACTGGGCCGGGTGCGCGAAAAGTACGCCAACGGCCGCGAAATCGTTTTGGGTGGCTCGCTGCGAGGCGTTGATTTTAAAAATTCGGCTGAACTGGTGGCGATCATCAAAGAGCAAGACGACTACAAGCGCTGCATCACCCGTAACCTGGTGGTCTACGCCATTGGTCGCGCTGTCACCTTGGCTGATGAATGTTCGTTCCAAGCGCTTGGTGTAGAAACGGTGAAGCAAGACAAAACCTTTGTCGATTTTGTCGTCGCCACTGTGAAGAGCGACCTCTTTCAACTCAACACCTTCAACGAATAGGCAAGGAGCCACCGTGCTGACCAAACCACTTCATCGACGCACTGTTTTGCGCGGCGCAGGTGTTGTCGTTGCCCTGCCATTTCTCGAAGCGATGTTGCCGCGTTTTGCTTCAGCCGCTACCAGTGGAGCGCCCCAACGCTTTGTGGCAATTATGTTTCCCAATGGCGTGGTGTCGAGCGACACCGGTGAGAACTTTCACTGCACTGGCTCGGGCGCAGGTTACGCGCTCTCGACCGCGTTGCAGCCGCTGGCGCCGTACAAAGAATACGTGAGCCCGATGCTCGGGTTGACCAACCAGGGCTATTTAGATCTTTTCAACGCCGAAATGACGCAGTCACATTGGTACGCCGCGCCGACTTTTTTGACAGGGCAGCCAATCGACTGGAAAGGGCGTTTCACCGGGTTGCGGCTCGCGCGGCCCGGGGCGTCGGTTGACCAGCAGATCGCAGCGACGACCAACAACCCGATCAAGTCGTTGGTGATGGGCGTTGAGCCGGCCAACGGTTCAGACGTGCAAGACGCGTTTTTCGGTCAAGAGCACATGGCGACCCAGATCTCTTACAGCTCGCAGACCACGCAACCTGACCGGCTCGACAACTCGGCCAAGGTCTTCAACATGCTCTTTGGCGCCACCAACGGCGTGGTGAACCCGGTGATGCCACCGCCGGGTTCCGACCCGGGCATGATGACCCGTGCCAAGCGTCGCAAGTCGATTGTCGATGCGGTGAAAGGCGATCTCGACGCGTTGTCGAAGAAGCTCGGCAAGCGCGACAAGGCCAAGCTCGATGAGTACGCGACCACGCTTTCACAGCTCGATGCCAAGGTCGCTGCTGAATTGGCGGCCGAGAACAACACCATGATGGGGGGTACCGACGGGGGCACGGTGATTCAGCCTGGTAGCTGCAGTACGCTCGCCGACGCGGGGTACACCAGCGACAACAACACTCAAAGTGGCAGTCTATCGGCCCGTTGTCGCAACATGCTCGACATGATGGTAGTCGCTTTTCAATGCGACCTGACGCGGGTGTCATCGTTGATGCTGGGCAATGAAAATACGCACGTGAATCTGAGCAACTATACCTCGGTGGTAGGTCCGCATCATGAGATCTCCCACTACGCTGGGCGAGCCGATCTCTTAGACGCGATGAACACGATCAACACCTGGCAAGCGAGCCAGCTCGCATATTTGCTTGGCAAGCTGAAGAGTACGAGCGACGCACATGGCCCGTTGATTGAAAACACGCTTTGTCTCTATGGCTGTGGGTTGCGCGATGGTCAGAACCACGATCGCGATCGCATTCCCCTCGTGCTGGCAGGGCGGGGCGGAGGGCATCTTTCAGGCCAGCTGAGAGACTTCGGTGGCGCAAACCACGCAAACTTGCTAGCGACCATCTCGGGCGCTTTTGGTGCAGCGCCGTCGGTCGGTGACAGCTCCGGCACGCTGCCGGGTTTGTTCTAAAAGTTAGTCGTGTAAACAAAAGGGGAACGCAGTAATGATGTACGGGAGTTTGTTGGGGCTGGCGGTGGCATTGCTGCCGACGGAGCACGCTGCTTGGCCGGTGATTGAGCCGTACTTTTCGACTCCTGCTGCATACCAAAACGACTTTGGGGCTTACCCCACACTGCTGTGGAACGCCGACCATGGCGCGATCAGCACTCCCGCTGAGTGGTACGCCCACCGCCAAGGTCTGCGCAGTTATTGGCTCGACATCATGGGCCAGTGGCCGGCGCCGCTGACGCACCCGGCTTTCGATCTCAAGAACCCCGTCATCACGCCTGAAGGCATTACGCGTTATGAAATTGAGATCGAATACACTATCGACGCCCGCACTGTGGGCTACTTGTTGGTGCCGCCGGGTACCGGGCCATTTCCCGCCGTAGTCGACTTTTGGTACACGCCTGCCGAAAGCGTGGGGTTGGCGCCGAGCAGCAATGGCAGCGTCGATTTTTCATGGCAGCTGGCGAAGCGTGGCTTCGTGGCGCTTGCCGTGGGCGGTGGGCCCGGTGACCCCGAGCGGCCTCGTGTGCGCCAGCCGCTCTCGTTTCTCGCCTATGCCGCGGGTACGCTTTACAACTTCTTGGCCACCCGGGTAGAGGTTGACCCGCAGCGCGTCGGGGTGGTGGGCCATTCGTTCGGCGCCAAGTGGGCTTTGTTCGCAGGTGCGCTGAACGACACCTTCGCGGCCGTCGCGGTGTCTGACCCCGACATCGTGTGGGACGAGTCGCACCCCAACGCCAACTATTGGGAGGCGCACTATTTGGGTTACGACCCTGCCTTGCCTATGCAGCGCACTGAAGGCCTGGTGACCCCGACCAACCCTCGAACGGGTGCTTATAAAATTCTCTTCGAGGGAGGGCACGATCTCACCGAGCTTCATGCGTTGATTGCTCCACGGCCTTTCTTTGTGGCAGGCGGCGCCGAAGACAAAATCGAGCGATGGCGGCCGTTGAACCGCACGGTTGAGGTGTACACCTTGCTGGGGGCCGATCGCCGAGTGGGGTTGTCAACGCGCCCCCTGCATGAAGTGTCTACCGACGCTAACGCGCAAGTGTGCGCCTTTTTCGAGGCGTTCTTGAAGAGTGACCTGCTGCCCACCGGTTATACGTATGACGGTGGCTGGCCGTTCGATGCGGGCATGGGTGAATACGACGCGGGTGTCGACGCCGGTGTCGACACTGAAGATGCGGGGACCGACGCAGGTGTCGATGCTGATGCGGGCGAATCGGTCGATGGTGGCGAAGCCGATGCCGGCAGTGAGAGTGAGCCGATGCTGGGTGGGCAGCTTGGCCCTGCGCAGCCGCGCGCCTGCGGTTGTTCGTCGAGCACGGCAGGGGCTTTTGCCGCGTCGCTGGTGGGCCTGGTGCTGTTGCTTGCCTCGCGGCGTCGCGCACGCTGACCGCCTGACGTGAAGTGCTCCAATGTCAGTCGGTAGGCGCGAAGTTCTTCCCAATCAGCAAATAGCGTCAGATCAGCCGCTCAATGCGTAGGTTGTGAACGGCCGCTTCGGCGTGTAAGGCCAGCGAGCCGATGAAGCCTCCGAGCCGAGCGCAAGCGCGACGAAGCCTCATTGTTTTTGCGGTCGCGCTTCTCGTGCTGAGCGCGACTGTCGAAGGGTTGATTTACCGAACTGGCAAGCCGCTTGAGTCGCTGGGTTTTCATTACGTCGCGGCTCTAATGTGGACTCCGTTTTTTGCTTCCCTCGCAGCCCGCTGGGTGTGCCACGAAGGGTTCAAAGACATTTCCTTGCGGTGGGGAGGCAATGAAGGTTGGCGCGCCGCAGGGCTTGCTCTTCTCTTCCCGGTTCTCAGTGGAGTTCTGGCCTATGGTTTTGCATGGGCAACGGGCATCGCGACGTTTCAGATTCAGGCCGAGCGAGGTGGCCCGGCGGCGTCGTCGACTCTGGTCGACTTTCTGCTTCTGCTTCTGACCAACGGCGGCCTTGGCACTGTCTTCGGGCTTTCGGTGGCGTTGGGCGAAGAGCTGGGCTGGCGGGGCTATTTGCTGCTGCGAATGCGTGACGCAGGCATTCCCCGGCCGATTTTACTCGGGGGCTTGTTGTGGGCTGTGTGGCACCTGCCGCTGATTGTGACGGGGCAATACGTGGTCGGCGCCAACATCGTGCTGGCGATACCGATGTTCACTGTGGGCGTATTGGCCGCGTCGTATTTCTTCGGGTACTTACGACTCCGCTCGGGGAGCGTGTGGCCCGCGGCGATTGCGCATGCTGCCTACAACGCGATCATTCAGAACGTGTTTGATCGTTCCACCGCTGGCAAGAGCCTTTGGGTGGGTGAGGGTGGCGTGGTGAACATCGTTGTCGAGATTGTATTGGTGGTCTGGGTGGCCCGAAGGTCCATTGTCGCGCTTCGTGCACCGGAACAGCGCGACGGTGAATTACGCGTGGCTGCGCTTTAGCAGCATGTGATACCACCCGCGTCATGAAGACCGCGGTGATGATTGGCGCCACTGGCCTGGTTGGCTCGGAGCTTTTGACTCAACTGCTGGCAGACGAGCGCTTCGGCAAAGTGATTTCGCTGGGCCGCAAAAAAGTCGACCTGCCGCACCCCAAGCTCGAGCAGCACGTTATTGACTTCGCGGCGCCCTCTTCATGGGCGTCGTTGGTAAGAGGCGACGTTGCTTTTTCTTCACTGGGAACGACAATCAAGGCAGCAGGCAGCCAAGAAGCCCAACGCAAAGTCGACTACCAATATCAGCTCGATTTCGCGCAGGCTGCCGCCGCCAATGGGGTGCCGGTGTACGTGCTTGTTTCAGCCGCGTCGGCAAATGCCACCTCTGGCATTTTTTACAGCCGCATCAAAGGAGAGCTTGATCGCGACGTGCAAAGGCTTGGCTTTACCCAGATTCGCATCATGCGGCCCAGCCTGCTGGGAGGAAATCGCAAAGACGCCCGCTTCGGCGAAAAGGTCGGTAGCGTCATGCTGGCCGCGCTCAATGCTGTCGGCATCGCGCGTAGGCGGCGCGAAATTCATGGCTCGGTCGTAGCGAAGGCGATGATCAACGCGGCGCTCGATGCTTCGGGCGGCACACGCATTTTTACGCTCGACGAAGTCTTCACCGAGGCCGCACGCGCTTAGATCGCTTTTGCTCCGCGCTCGCCGGTGCGAATGCGAACCACTTCGTCGAGAGGCAGCACGAAGATTTTGCCGTCGCCCACTTCGCCTTCTTTGGCTCCGGCGACAATCGCGGCGATCGTCTTTTCGACGTAAGCCTCATTCACCGCAATGGTAAGGCGTGTTTTCTGCACGGTGCGCACTTGCACTTCGCGTCCACGTACATATTCGACCTCGCCTGCTTGCCGGCCGCGGCCCTCAACGGTGTCGATGGTGAGGCGAAAGTTGTCGCCCTCGTCGAGCACCTGGGCGAGTGCCTTTTCGACTGCGTCTAGGCGATCGGGGCGAATCAACGCGATGATCATCTTCATATGCCGCGCTCCTTAGACCTGATCGAAGTGGTAGCCGCGCTCGCCATGCACATGTACGTCGAGCCCGTCGCGCTCTTGCTGCTCACTCACGCGCAGGCCCCACAGGCGTTTAAGCGCTTGCGCAATCACGAAAGTGCCGATGCCGGCGAATGCCGCGGCCGCTAGCACGCCGAGCGCCTGCTTGCCCACTTGCTCCAAGCTCGCAGCCACTGGCGTAAAACAGAGTGCGCCCACCAGCAGGGCTCCCCAAATGCCGCCCACGCCGTGAACGCCGAATGCGTCGAGGCTGTCGTCGAAGCCGAGCCGGCTTTTGAGTTGCACCGCGCTGTAGCAAACCACCGACGCAGTGGCGCCCAGCAGTAACGCCGCCGCGGGGCGAATGTGGCCAGCTGCGGGAGTCACCGCTACCAGGCCCGCGACGATGCCCGACGCCAGGCCGAGCGAGGTGATTTTCCCGTGGTGCCAACGCTCAACCAGCATCCACATGATGCCCGCTGCTGCCGCGGCCGATTGGGTGGTGGCGAAGGCTAAGCCAGCCACGGCGCCGGCGACCGGGTGGTCTGCCGCGACCGCGCTGCCGGCGTTGAAGCCGAACCAGCCGAACCACAGCAAGCCTGCTCCGGTGAGCGTGAGCACCAAATTGTTGGGAAGAATGGCGTGCCCCTTTTCGACGTCTTTGCGCGCGCCCACCATGAGCGCGAGGACCAGCGCCGACACGCCCGCGGCGATGTGCACGACGGTGCCTCCAGCGAAGTCGAGCACGCCGAGCTTGAAGAGCCAGCCGCCGTCAGCCCACACCCAATGCGCCAGTGGGCAGTAGACGAGGGTGGTCCACAACACGGTGAAGACCAAGAAGCTGCGAAAGCGCATGCGTTCGGCGATTGCCCCCGAAATGAGCGCCGGCGTGATGATCGCGAACTTGCCTTGAAACATGACGAAGACCAACTCGGGTATCGCTTTGTCGGCGAAGAGCTTTTGGTGTGACACGCCTTGCAGGGCGAAGAGCTCGTTGTCCCAGCCGATCAAGCCGCCATGGCTGTGCCCGAATGAGAGCGCATAGCCGACCAGCACCCACTGCACGCCGACGATCGCCATCGCCACGAAGCTCATCATCATCGTGGCGAGCACGTTTTTGCGGCGCACCATGCCGCCGTAGAAGAGGGCGAGGCCAGGCACCATCAGCAGTACCATCGCGGAGCTGGCGAGCATCCAAGCGGTAGACCCTGAGTCGATGGCGGCGTTGTTAGGCACGCGTGGACCATAGACGTCACGTTCGGCGGTGGCCACCAAACGGCGAGAAACGAGTGGGTTCTAAATCGGGCGCGATGAAGTGCAATCGCGTAGGGTTCATTCGTGGCCAGAAAAGTTGTTCTATCGAAACGTCCTCCGTTGCCGCCTCCCGCTTCGAGGAGCGCGAAGCCGAATGCTTCGACGCCTGCTGTTCACGACGACAGCTGGAAACGCGGGGTTGCGCGTGCAAAGCCGGCGGTGAAAATTTCGACCGCGGTGCTGGCTCCCTATGCATCGCGTTTGGGGCATTTCGTCGATGCACCGCCAGAGCATGTGGCGTCGATTTCGAAGCAGTTTCTCGAGACCGTGCGCGCCGGTACGTTGACGCAGCCTCCGGCGGGCGAGATCAAGCGGGTGGGGTCGACCGAGCTGTCACTCGATTTCAATCACCTTGACCCGGCGAAGGCAGAAGCGATTAGTGCGGTGGGAAATGCCCATGCTCCGACGTTGCACGTCTTCAGCAGCGGAGCCGGCTTGTGGGCGCGCGGAGGCGGGCAGGTCAAAGCGATGGTGCCTCTCAACTTGGCTGAGTTGATAACTCCGGCAGACTTCAACCGGCTCGTTCATGCCAGCCAGGTTGTCAACGCGAAGAATACTGATGACGTGCTCTTCATGATGAATCGCGACGTGTTGGCCGGTGAAGACGTGAATGCGGTGGCAAGTGTGTTGCGGCGTGAAGCGGAGCAGGTGATTGAATCGATTGTGGCGCCGGTCAGGTCACACCCCCGCGCGTTCAACCCGTTGGTGATGAAGTTGGTCGACGTGGCGCTCGCGAGCCACAAAGCAAACACATACATTTCGTTTGATGTATGGACCAGCGAACAGACGCATGCTCCCATTGCAGAGTTTTTGCAGGAATTTAGGGCAAACTTTCGTACCAGGCAGTTTCACCCCGATGCGAAGGTGCAGGCCACGATTGTGTCGGCCCTCGAGAAATATTTTGCCAATGCCGATCGTGCAGGCGACACGCACTTGTTCGGGTACCAAATTGGGTTGCCGGCAATGCATGCGACGACCGGTGAGCCAGTAAAAGGTACGGCGCCTATCGGCGAGGGCGCCGGGAAGGCGAAGGCCTATTTAGATCAGTCGGGCCGCACGGCGCAGTTGGCGTCGCGAGGCAAAACCACCTGGATGTTTCAGAACATCGAAGTGTTCGACGACTTACTGTTGCGGTTGGGCGCGCATGTGATGGCGGGCAAAGACGTGAGCGTCACGTTGGTGCCACAGAAGAAGGGTTATGCGGGAGGCAACCCGTTTCTCGTCGATGGCAAGCTGCGCCTTCTCGAGCAGTCAGCGGTGCCGGCCGAGCTTGCGTCGGGGAATGAGTATTTCAACGCGAACACCATTGTTCAGCCGTTGCATGCGCGGCCTCCGACGACGTTGGGTTTCGAGTTCAAGGTGAACAACACGCAGGCGCGCGCGAAGCAGAACGCGGGCGATGTGACGTTGGCTCTCGACACGGCCGGTATCGGCGGGCGAATTGGCGTCGAGTACGAGAACTTCAAGACCTACGACGAGTACCGGCAGAATGGGTCGAAGACGATTGCGACTTACCAAGGAATCTGGGCGCGTTTGGCGGGTGGTGCGAGCTCGGAGCCGCGGCGGCCCTGAACGTGAACTTGCTGTTGTCTGACTTGCAAGTCGCTTCGGGCACAAACAAATACAAACTTTGCGATTGCCAGAAGACAGGTAGCATGAAAGAGACCCTTTAATTCTGTAAAAAAGGGGAAAACGTGAAATTCTCGTTTTTGGCAGCGGCCGCGCTGTCGATTTGTGCTTGTTCTGAAGGCGACGACGGCCAGTCTGCTGGTTCAGGCGTGGTGGAAGAGATTCCCCGAGCTGCTGTCTTTGGCGAGAAGCCGGTGGCGACGAAGTTTTACGGCGAGGCGTGTGAGGGCGCCTCTGACTGCCGCACCGGCATCTGCATGCATATGGACCATGCGAAGCAGATGCTCTCTCCTCTGGAGCGCTGGTTCTGCTCGAAAGAATGCAAGTCACATGAAGATTGCGGCCATGGTCAGTTCAAGTGCGTCGAGTGGTACCCCGGGAGGCGTGCATGTGTGGCCAGCCCGACGTGGGTTTCACAGAGAGCCGAGGCGACTCCATGACGTACCGCCCAGTCTTAGCGGCAGTGGTTGTTCTCTTGTCCTTCACAGTTTCGGCTCAATCACAGATGTGTGGAGACCCGGGCCGAACGTTCGACGAAACCTGCAATATTTGTATTTCGGATGACGAGTACGTTTGTGTTACGAACCCCATGGGTACAGGCGTCGCATGTGCGACCTGTCCCGTGGGGACATCGTGTCAATACTACCGGGTTCCCGCCACTTGGTTTATGGCTTGTTGTACGTCTGACACGACGCCATGCAAGCAGTCGTACGGTGGAATCGGCTGCTGCTCGAGCGGCACCTCATGCGCCATGGATTCTGATGGTCAAACCCACTGCATTAACGCCGGAGTGCCACCACGCCCCAAAGGACCTCCCAACCCGTGCTCACCGACAGAGGGCGACCCGGTGTCGCTCTTTTCGGGGACAACTGTTTTTGCCGCCAGTGATTTTAAGACGAGCACAGGGGCTGGCACGTTCGAGTTGACGCGGCGATTCAGCAGCGACCCAAAAGATTGGGTCGCCGACATGGCGTTAGCCCAGGTGCCGACGCCGTTTGGAGCTGGACACAGTTCCGTGAATGGCGCCGTAGACTGGTGGCACAACTACGTTTCGTTGGTAGTGCCTGTTGGAAATCTCCGCTACGTCCGTCTACCGGGTGGAGAGCTCGTGATTTTTGAAGCGTGTGCCTCGGCGCCGTGCGTCAATCGCCCCGCAATATTCAACAAGTCAACGAGACATCTGCTGGAAACCACAAGCGCGGGCTACGTCGTACGAGAACCCAACGGCAATAATTTAGTTTTCGAAGCGAAGTGGGCACTGCCGGGGCCGGGCGCTCCCCGAGTGTTTCTTTCGCGCATTCTCGGTACCACCGGAGCAACTGAGACTGAGTTGACTTACGGAGCTCCTGCGGGCTTGACGTGTTTTACCGGAGGCGCAGGTGCTGGGACTGACCCGGGTGTGCCCTTCATTAAGGAAATAAAAACTTCAGGAGTCACGTTGCGCTTTGGCTACGTGCAATTGCCCAACCCAGTGGTTTCACCGCTGGCCGCAACTGACAAAGAATGCGTCATTCGCAGTGTCTCAGTTGTAAATCCAGTCGATGGGGGCGTGTTAACGCCTGCCGTCGCTGAGTATGCCTATGTGCTTGATGGCGGTGTTGAGACTGCGGGCCGCTTGGCTTCGGTGACGCTGGCAGAACGCACTGAGACCTATACATATTCGGATGCGGGGTTTGCCTACGCGATTGGCGGCACGGCGGTGAGCAGCCACGAGTATTCATCTGGGCGCGTCACCACGGATACCAGCGAAGAAGGTACGTTAGGCTTCTCGTGGTCGACAACCTCATGCCCGTCAGGTCAGGAATGTTGCGGAGAAACGCCAGTCAAGGTGACCGAAACAGTTGCCACGGCTCATATTGGTGACGGCGGAACAAGCTCCTCAGGCTTCACCAAAGAGTTTCTTGTGCTTTGGAACCAAGGCCAGACGATGCAGGCACGTACGTTACAGCAGACGGATGACTGCACCGCCGGAGGCTCATGCAGTGAAGGCACTATTCAAAATGCATGGGCCTGCACAGACGCCGGCGTACCCGGTTACGAGCGCGCACGTAAGAACAAACGCGACAATTGGGAGCAGTACACGTGGGCGGCAGTAGACGCTGGTGCCCTGTATTTGTCTCTCGAGAAGCGCGGTGTGGCGCGCGGGGCGTCATCTCTCACGGGTACCGACAGCCTCGAGTCTGAGGCCTACGCATATGTAATGGGCAGCAACGGAGAACGCCTGTTGTCGACGACGACACGGGCCAGCATCATGTCTTCCGGCAGCAACGCAGTGACGAAGAATTGGTACGACGCCAACAACCGACTCAGCAAGGTAACGAAGTCTGGCTACACCGCTGACTTTTACCAAAGCACGGTGCCGAAAGTGGCGGCCACCTTCTACGCCGACACCCGCAGTTGCGGCGGCAGCAGTAGTGCTGACGCGCTTGGCCGCACCCTCGAAGTCCGCGGGCCCTGCTTCGTCAGCGCAGACACCGCCACCGCGTGCCCGTCAGCGCACCCGGTGACGACTTACGAGTACTACTCCAATACCGCCAGCGGCTTTAACCGCAACCAGCTGTATAAAGTGCGGCGCTACGTCAACGGCAGCGACGACTGCGCGGCTGGTACACCTTTAACGACGACGTATGCCAACTATGACGCCAGTGGAAAGCCAGGCACCGTCACCGACGAAAACGGCAATGACACGACGTATACCTATGACAGCGCAGGCCAAGTGCTAACCAAGACAATAGGTGGCCTCACCACTCGGTATGCGTATGAAAACGGCAAACTCGCGCGCGCCATGTACCCAGAGGGAAACGGAGAAGTTTACTGCTACCGCACCTCAAGCAATAGCGACTGCACTTCAGGCAACTACACCAAGCTTCTGCAGTGGAAGGCGAAAAAGGCCTGCAGCGGAACGAGTAACTTCACTTGCACGGGCAATTTTTCAGAAAGAATTGACTACAAATACAACGCCGACGGCACGTATGGGGGTGAGACAGCTTCATACTGGAATGGCAGCGCAACCGTGGTGCGCACCAGCACCGCCGTCTACACCGACGCGCACAAGCGGGCGACGCTAAAGGTGACGGGCGAAGGCGCCAACGCGGTGAAGGCTCCAACCTTCTACGACAGAGCAGACAATGTCTCTGGTGTGGCCAATGCATTCAATGAGGCGCCTGCCTTTTGCGGAGGCCCCAGTGGCAGCAACCCTGATGAGCCCTTAAGCGCGCTGTGTGCTCGCTTGAAGTACGACAGGGCAGAGCGCCTTGCGTCAATGACGCAATACCCGACAGGCACCTCGGGCACCTCGCAGACGACGTGCTTCGGCCACGACAGAAACGGCAACGTCACCGCCGTGCACAGTGGCTGTACCGCGACGGGCTGCAGCACCGACGGAGGCGTCAGCGGCATTTGTGATGCACAAGGCCCCTCGAAGGCAGCGCAGTACCAGTATGACGACTTCGGTAACGTGGTGTTTGCCGAGTTGCCGTGGACAAATAACGGCAGCGGAGGCAAGGGGCGGTGGCTGTACCTGTATGACGCCCTGGGCAATGTGACGACGCGGCGCAGCCCTGACCAAATAAGCCGTGGCACGTCGTGGTACACGAATTTCGCCTTCGACAAGCTGGGAAGAAACACGTCGGCCGTGGCGTGGACTGGCTCAGCTGGGGCAGGCATGTGGCAGTTGTATTATGACTCCGTGTCCACGCCTTCGAATTGCCCCTCGAGAGCCAACACCCTGGGCCGGCTTGCACGGCGTGTCGACTCGTACTGTGACTGGTTACTGAGATCCGCATGAAGCTGGGCGAGATGGCGGGCGGCCAGTGAACTTCGAACGATGATTATCAAGTCGTGGTCGACGCTCGAGGCGGCAATGAGCGCGAGCGCGCAGGTTGCC
>JAIBBR010000173.1 GCA_019694575.1 Myxococcaceae bacterium | reverse complement strand
CTGTTTGATCCGGATCCGGTCATCGAAGCATACAAACCAGGAATCGATCGCACGCTTCTCCTCGAGAACTTGAAGCTGTCGCCCAACCAGCGTTGTCTCAATCTTCAAGCGCACCTACGATTCGCAGCAGAGGTCCAACGGGCGGGCGCCAGCGCTCGAAAGAAGAAGGCTCTGAATCGATGATTCAAGCGGCCGACTTCGCGGGGCTCTTACAGCGCCTGTCGCAAAAGGGCGTCGACTTCATTGTTATCGGAGGTGTCGCCGCCATCGCACATGGGTCTTCAAGGCTTACCCAGGACATCGACGTCGTCTATTCCCGAAAAGTCGACAATCTGGAACGGCTGGTCACTGCACTCAGCGACATTCATCCTTATTTGCGAGGAGCGCCTCCAGGCTTGCCATTCACGTTTGATGTCGAAACGCTTAGGCGCGGCCTCAACTTCACGCTCGTCACCGACATCGGGCCCATCGACCTTCTCGGCGAAATCGTGGGTGGCGGCACGTACGACGCTCTGCTTCCTCATTCCGACCGCCTCACGCTCTTCGAGGTTGATTGTCAGTGCCTAAACCTTGAGGCATTGATCAAGGCCAAGCGCGCCGCGGGACGGCCAAAGGACTTCGAAACCATCGCTGAGCTCGAACTCCTTCTCGACGAGGATTAAACGGCGCCATCGGACGCGATTTTGTCTACCTGCGCGGGTGCGGCGAAGGCGAAGAAGAAAACAAATGAATCGAGATGCAGCTGGGGCGGTGCAGCCCTTGCCCGTCTCGGGGCTCTCACCGCAGCGCCGATAGAGGCATTTCGTTCGAACCAACAGGCGCAGCGTATGCCAGGACACACACGCCCTGTTCATGGGTGAAAAATAGGCGCACGCGTGCGCATTCTTCATTTTTACAAAAAGATAGCCGAGTTCAAGTGGGCACGCGCATTGCTAACGAGCACCGCATGGTGACCTTCGGCCTTTCTCTTTTGCTCGCTGTTTCGGCTTCGCAAGCATCTCTCGAAGAATCAGTGCCCTTCGAAACACAGCCACCGCATCTCATCGCAACGGTGAGAGTTTCTCCGGTGCTGGCTTTTCCCGACTTCTTGAGCTTGTCAGCCACGCTTCACGCCATTCCTTATGTCGACATCGAAGCGGGCGCGGGCTGGGGAATACTCATCGTCAGCGCTTTCGTGCGAGGAGGCCCTCGGTTGATGCTGCGCGACTGGCGAGGCCCGGACGACACCGGGTGGACGCTGCGCGGCGCAGCACTCGTCGGGTTTAAGCGGTTTGTCATGTTCGAAGACGACGGCCCGCACGACAACGTCAACGCCGTGGCCACGCTCGACTGGACGTATTGGGGCTATCGGCACTTCGGTCTGACGCTCCAAGCCGCCGCGGGAGCGCTGGTATTGCTTCCAAGCCGCATCACCCGATTCAATCAGGTGTTGCCCGATGTGCGCCTTTCCATCGGCCTTTCGTTTTGAAGTCGGGGACTGCCGTCAATGTGTAGGAATGACGTAGCGCAATCGCGATCGCTTCCCCGACGATTTCGTCTTACAGCTCGAATGGGAGGAGGCGACGCGCCCGGCCCGAGCGCGGCCGGAACATCAAGTACCGCCCGTTCGCTTCACTTAAGGAGCTGATGGAGCCACCGCCCACGCTATTTCGTTGGTTGCGCCCGGGGATCAAAGACCACGGGAAACAGAATGCTGAACGCTCGGCCGTCAGCTGGTTTCGGAAACTTCCAGGTCTTTATTTGCTTTGTGATGCAGGTTTCTAGCGCCGTGGTCGCTGGCGTTGGTTTGTGGATCATCACCTCTGCGAGCCGCTTGAAATAGGCCACAACCTGTTGATCCACCCGCATCGTCACCGGAGATCGCAACCGTTTTAGGTACTTTGGCTCAGCGCGCTGCAATTTTGAAAAGTCGTATTCGCGTTTCATCGCGCGTACCTCCAAACAAGGTGCGTTGCTCGCGCTCGTGACCTTTCGCGCTGAAATGATTCGTATTTTATCGCCGTCATCATTTTCACAGTGCACGACGAGCAACAGCCGCTGGAGGTCGCTAAACCCCACGGCAATGTATCGGTCTTCGTCGATGCTTCCCCAAACGAAACGCCATGCTTTTGCTGGTTCTTTCGATTCTTCTCGTTATCCCACGTGAACCGGCAAGCCACGCGCGGCATCGTCGAACCGATGCTGGCGGGCTTACATGATGCCAGTGCCATCGTTCGGAAAAATTTCGCCAGTCATCCGGTTGCATCGCTCAACGCGTGGCCACGCAATAGCGCAACACGAAATTGCTGCGGTCACCCATTGGCCTTTGGACCACGGTGCCCCACAAAAGGTTGCAACAAATTTTCAGCCCCCGCGTCACTTTAGAAAAGCCCGGCGATCACACAACTCGAAGCCCGGGGTGGAGAAACGTGTGTCATGAGAGCCTGGGCGCTTGGGTTTCTGTTGCTGGCAATGGGCTGTCCACCTTCATCGAATGACTGCGAAGGGCCTTGCCCTGGCGGCTGCTGTTTAGACGGTGTTTGCAGAGCGGGTACCGAAGACAGCGCCTGTGGTCTGATCGGCGGCGCCTGCAGCGTTTGCCCCGCCAACCAAAGCTGTCATGCGAACATCTGCGTCTTGAAGCCGGAATCCCAGGGTGTCGGCGGAGGCGCTGGCTCGGGAGGGGGCAGCGGCGCGGGAGGGAGCTCCGGTACGGGCGGAGGCAACGCCACGGGAGGCGGCACTGCTTCGGGCGGCGGCGTGGGCGGTGGCACCAACAATTCCGCGTGCGGGCTCAAAGGCAGCAGCTGCAACGCGCGTCCCTGCTGCAGCGGCGTGTGCTCGGGCGGTTCCTGCGCGTGCACCTCGGCGGCAGGCAACTGTCAGAACGACAGCCAGTGCTGCAGCGGAACCTGCGCAGGAGGCGTCTGCGCAAACTGCAACGCACCTGGCGCGCTTTGCCAAACCAATGCCAACTGCTGCTCGGGAAATTGCCAAGGCGGCATTTGCCAGGCTTCTAAAGCGCAAGGCCAGTGCACGAACAGCACCGATTGCGCGGGGGGCTTGAACTGCGAAAGCGGCACTTGCGTGTGCAAGTCGACGAGTGACTCGTGCTCGACCTCGAGCGTCTGCTGTTCGGGCAGTTGCTATAATGGGTACTGCACTTGCGCAGCGCCCGGAGACACGTGCCGAACTGGCGAAGACTGCTGTGCCGGCCCCTGCGTCAATGGCTCTTGCGGGTGCACCAGCGGCAACACGCTGTGCGGTAACAAATGCGCGAGCCTCGACTGGGACAACGACCACTGCGGCGCATGCAGCAACGCCTGCGGGCCGGGCTTTTCTTGCAACAATGGGAAGTGCACTTGCTCAGCCACCATGTGCGGGAACAGCTGCGTAAACCTGATGTCCAGCCAAAGCGATTGTGGCACCTGCGGAAACAGCTGTGCTTCGACATTCGAGTGCCACTCGGGAACCTGTGCTTGCCCTTACGAGAACCGGTTCACCTGCAATGGGCGTTGTGTGTCGCTCTGCACATCTGGCGACTGTGGAAGCTGCGGCAAGGCTTGCAGTGCCGGAACGTACTGTCACTGCAACTACGACCAACCGTGGTTCTCGAGTTGTTACTGACAAGATTAGGAAAAAATAAACTGCAAAGCCGGACGCGGCAACAGTGCCCGTCGAGTGCCGCGCTCGGAAGGGCCCCTGAACGGTTACTTCAGAAGAACATTCGCGAGCGGAACTGGGCCTGATTTCCAGCGCCATCGCGTTCAACCCGGGTGGGTCTTGGATCGAATCAGCGCACAGTCTGCGTGTAGTCGGTCAAACAAGTGCCCGGCCTCTCGTCGTAAATTCGAGTGAACTGGAAAAAACTTCGATGTAAATTCGAGTGATGTCGAAAATGCAGCCGCGCTCCTTGACCGCCATTGTCGAGCAAGATTTGCGCGACAAGATGGTGTTATTTGCCGGCCCGCGCCAATGCGGCAAAACGTCAATGGCCAAGGAGCTCATCAAAAAGCTCGACGGCATGTATTACTCATGGGACGACGCCGTCGACCGCAAGACGCTGCGCACTTTGACCTTGAACGAGTCGGCGCACCTTTGGGCGCTCGACGAAATTCACAAATACCGCGGCTGGCGAAACTGGCTCAAGGGCTTGTACGACAAGCACGGTCAGCAGCACCCTGTCTTCGTAACGGGTTCGGCACGGCTTGATCTCTACCATCGCGGAGGAGATTCACTCGCCGGCCGCTATTTTCTTCATCATTTGCACCCGTTCACGTTGGCAGTGTGGATGGTCATCGAAATCCGCAGGAATCTGGGCAGGGGTCGGTTGGCCTCTTGACAGCGGGTCGATCAGGTCCCGAAGGGACGCTCTTGCTGAACGCCGTAGAGGGAGGCGCGGTCAAGGAGCGCCAAGGGCGACGACCGAAGGTCGCCTGTCCTTGACGGCGACTCCATCGACGGCGACCAGGTCGATGACCAGGAATCTGCGGATCTCCGTGACCGGCAACACTAGAAAGGCGAGGGTGAAGCGAAGCCCTGTCAGCCAAGCGGTCGAAACTCGATTGTTACTCATCAAATAACTCACCCACGGCCAACCCAGAGACGATGTGCTGACCTTCCCGTACCGTTTGAATGCCGCGACTCCGCGCGATGAGCATGAGCTCGGTGTGGCGGATGCCTTTCATGCTCTTGAGAATGGCTGCCACCGAAGTCAACTTGTCAAAGGCCGCTGACGAAGGAATTTCAGCCCACTTGGCGTCGATGAGTCGCAAGTGATCGAACGGTCCCTGCACAATGAAGTCGACCTCACGGTTTTGCTGATCTCGATAGAACCACAGTGAGCGTTCGGGGTGTCGATTGTGCAGGTGAATCGACAGCTCGCGGTGCACGAAATTTTCCCACACCGCTCCGACGAGGGCTGATTGCGAAAGTGCCGCTTGGGTCAGGCCTAAAAAGAAACAGAGCATTCCCACGTCGTTGAGGAAGAGCTTGGGCGACTTGGTGAGGCGCTTCCCGACGTTTCCAAAAAACGGCTCGAGCAGTGTGATTTGGTTGCTCGCCTGAAGGGCCGAAAGCCAGTGCCCACTCGTCGTTGGTGATATGCCCACATCTCGTGCCACGTCAGATTTGTTGAGCAACTGACCCGCCCGAGTGGCATAGGCGCGCAGGCACCGTTCAAAGTCACGCAAATTGCCAACATCAAGCAACTGACGAAGGTCACGTTCGAGGTAAGTCGACACGTAACTCTGGTAGAAGTCTTGAATGGGTATCTTCTCGTCGGCCCACATGGCGGGGAACCCACCCCGAGCAAGTAACTCAGACAAATCAGGCGTGCGCCCAATGCCGTTGATGATTTCTTGGGCGCTCAAGCCCGGAAGCTCAAGAATCGCCGCTCGACCTGCGAGGCTGTCACTGACTTCCTTCATGAAGGCAAACTTCTGCGAGCCTGTGAGAATGAATTGCCCATTTTCAGAACGATTTCGGTCGATGGCCATTTTCAAATGGCGAAACAAGCCGGGCGCGTACTGAACCTCATCGATGATGAGCGGAGGCGGGTTCTCTTTGAGAAAACTCTCAGGCGATTCTTCGGCCTGCTGGGCAGTCAGGCGCAGGTCTAGACTCACCACGCGGTGATTCGGGAACAGGCGCTTTAAAAGACTCGACTTTCCAGTCTGGCGGGCTCCCACGAGTACAACTGCGGGAAAATGTTCAGAGGCCTGGCGCAATCGATCTGAAATTTCTCTATGAATCCACATGGTTGACAAATTAATCTTTTAAGTAAAGATTTGTCAGCCTTAAAACAAGAAATTTCATTTTGCCGACGCTGCTCGAAGCATGAACCGTGGGTTGTGGAGAAAACATTCGCCCGAGCGATATGTCAGCGCCCCAGGGCCGTTAATGAGTGCATGGAGCACGCGATGCAAGGCGATTGGCAGGGGCTCATGGCTCAACACAACCATTCGGTGGTGCTGGCGCTGCTCGCCCGCGGCGTACCGCTGAACCAAGCCAAAGAGCTGGCACACGACGCGTGGACCCGGCTTTTCGAAGCCCACCTTGCTGGAAAGTTCTCGGGCCTCGCGTTGCCCGGCTTGGCCATTCGTCAGGCGTTGTTTCTCGCAGCCACTCAACGAAAAGCACGACGTTGGACAGCGGTCCCCGTCGAAGACGCTGCACAGCTGGCTGATTATCACGCCACGCCCGACACCCGCGTCGAGCTGCGCCAACTTCTCGCCCGCACCCAAACCGCCACCGCCGAATTGTCAGCGCGCGCGCAAAACATCTTTCACACCGTGCTCGACAACCCAGACGTGCCCCAGGTGCAGCTTGCCCAACGGTTGGGCATTTCGCTGCAGCGTCTGCGCCAAACGCTTTGTGAAGCCCGCACACGGTTGCGTGGGGCCTTAGAGGAAACACCATGAGCGCGCACGTTTCGGTCTTCGACATCAAGCGCTTCACGGAAGAACGGTTGAGCCGCGAAGAGCTCCCCGTCTTCGAGCGCCACTTGGCCGCTTGTGCCGCGTGCGCCGCCCACCTGCAACGCGCCGCGGTTCGCGAGCTTCGTGTACGAGGCCTTGACGGGCATGTCCTGCCTCCCGTCACCCAGCGGGCACCCGCGCTTGCCGTCGCACTGGCACTCGCCGCCAGCTTCGCCTTTTTCATCGTCAGCAGCCGTGGGTTTTCGACGCCGCTTCAAACTTCGCCTGACACCGTAGACATTCACGGGTCCACCCCGCTGACTTTCGCCCCGGCCGATGGGGGCGTTTTCAACAACAGCCTCGCTTTTTACGACGGCGGCGAACACCGCCCGTAACGCGTACCCGCGCGCTACCTGGGGAGTCTCATTCATGTCAGCCTTTTTGTCGGTCACCCGGCCGCGCTTCGCC
Organism: Myxococcaceae bacterium; assembly: GCA_019694575.1. GTDB lineage: Bacteria > Myxococcota > Myxococcia > Myxococcales > Myxococcaceae > JAIBBR01. Next base: position 2,198 of record JAIBBR010000173.1, on the reverse strand, counting down.
GCGGCATGGGGCAGGGTGTCTCAAACCGTGGCCCGCACGCCCGTGGTGCTGCTCACCGCGGCTTTCGCCGGGCTGGTTTTCATTCCCTGGCTGGGTGCCGTCGGCCTGTGGGACCCCTGGGAAACGCATTACAGCGAAGTGGGCCGTCAAATGCTCACCCGCGGCGATTGGATTCACCCGTACTGGGAACACGCTTGGTTCTTTTCCAAACCGGCGCTGGTTCCCTGGTTGGCGGCCTTGGGCCTTGCCCTCGCTGACGGTACCCACGCACACGGCGAGCTTGGCCGGTACACCGAATGGGCCATTCGCATGCCCGTTGCGCTGCTGGCCATGGGTGCCATTGGTCTGCTGTCACATGCCGTGAGCCGACTCGCCTCGCGCACCGCGGGCCTCGCGTGTGGCTTCTCTTTGGCCACGATGCCGCTCTTTTTCTTCACCGCTCGGCAAGCCATGACCGACATGCCGTTCGTCGCCACCGTCACCATGGCGTGGGCCTGCGCGCTCCTCGGGCAACTCGACACACAGGCGTCAGCCGCTACTCGAAGCCGCTGGTGGTTCGGCTTTTACGTGGCGATGGGCGTCGCGGTGTTGGGGAAAGGCCTGCTCGGTGGCCTACCCGCCGTGGGCTGGGTGCTCTTTTGGAGCTTCAGCCGTTCGCGCCGCGAAGTCTTCAAGACGCTGCACTCACAAATGCAGCAAATGAAACTGTTCTACGGAACAGTGTTGTTCGCCGCGATTGCGCTGCCCTGGTACCTGGCGATGCTCGCCTTCGACGGGCGCGACAACGAAGGGCTGCTCTTTGGGCAGCGGTTCTTTCTGCACGATCATCTCAACCGCCTGCTCACGGGTGTGCACTCCACCACACCAGGAGGCACCTTCATCTATTTCATCGAACAAGGGGGCTACGGCATTTTTCCGTGGGTCGCGCTGCTGCCGGGCGCCCTCGCAGAATGGCTTCGAAATGACGTGGGCCATCAGTCTCCTCGCGCGCAACTCACGCTCTGGGCGGGCCTTTCGTGCCTGCTTGCCTTTGCGCTCTTCGCTTCGAGCGCCACCCAGTTTCACCACTACATTCTTCCCGCGCTGCCCAGTCTCGCCGTGCTGCTCGGCCTCTTCGTGGCGCGCCTGCTCGATGAAGGGCCGCGGCCGCATGCCGCCGCGCTGCTCATCGGAGCCACGCTCTTCGGGCTCGTCGGCCATGATCTCGTCGTACAGCCACGCCACTTTGTCGATCTCTTCACCTACAACTACGAACGGCCATACCCTGATTTTCTTGTGAGCCAACCCCTTTGGGCCCAAGCACCCGTTTGGCTCACCTTCAAAGTCGCACTGGCAGGCGCGTTGACAGTCGGCGCACTCGCAGCCTTCACCGGCGTACTCTGTCGCGGCTCACGGGGGCTGCTCCTCGCCCATGCCGCGCTCGCCGGTGGCCTGGCGCTCGCCCTCTCGTGGGGGCACTGGGTATCGCTTTCCCACCATTGGACCCAGCGCGATCTCTTCTGGCGCTACTGGCGGCAACGCGGCCCCAGTGAGCCAATCGCCGCTTTCTACATGGACTGGAAAGGCGAGACTTTCTATTCGCGCAACGAAGTCGTTCAGCTGAAGCCCGAGAATTACGCGACAGAGCTCCCCAAATTTCTCGCGCGCCCCGGCCGCAAGTGGGTGCTGACTGAGCATGTGCGCGTCAATGGCCTGAAGGGAATGATTGGGCCAAGCCATTCTGTGCGCATCGTCGAACCGGCGTTGAACAACAAGTTCGTGTTGATGACTATCGATTGAGCCAGGTCGCCAATAAAACCATGTAAAACAAGCAACTTATAAAAAACTTGAATAAATGAGTGAATGAATAAATGAATGAATGACCGCAGGTCTAAAAGAAGAGATTCTGAAGGCATTGCAGAGCCAGCCAGCGGGCATGAGTCGGTTTGAAATCGACGGTCGACTCAATGGCCACCGCGATGCGCAGCAGGTGGTGCGCGCGTTGAAGGCCCTCGAAAAAGAAGGTCGGGTTGTTTTCGAAGGCAATACGCGCGCAAGGCGATACCGGCTTGTCGCCGCCGTGGCCGAGGCAGAATCTACCGAGACGCTCGCTCAGACGAGCGCGCTGCCGCTTTCACCCGAGGCGCAAGAAGCGCTGCAGGCTGTCGAGCTTCCGCTGTTGGCGCGACGGCCTGTCACCTATCGCCGTGCGTTTTTAG
>JAIBBR010000031.1 GCA_019694575.1 Myxococcaceae bacterium | reverse complement strand
GTATGACCGCCTGTACCGCGGGGGTTTTCACCACCAACTTGAATGTCAGTGGCGTGGCCGACGGGGCAATGATTGCGGTGAGCGCCGCGCAGACCAACGGGGCGGGCACCACCACCGCCAACGCCACTACCAGCAAAGACACCGTGGCCCCCGCGGTTCCGGTCATCTCCACTCCGGCGGCGGCCGCTGTCGTTGCTCCGAACCCGACTATCACCGGCACGGGCGAAGTAGGGGCGACGGTTACGGTGCGCGAAGGCATGGCCGTGGTGTGCAGCGGCGTCGTCAATGGCGCGGGCAATTGGAGCTGCGCTTCGACGTTGGGCGTGGGCTCGCACACCGTCACTGCCACCCAAGTCGACACGGCGGGTAATTCGGGCGCGGCGTCGGGCGGCCGCACCTTCTCGGTGCCTGCGGTGCCGGTGGTGGTGGTTACGGCTCCGGCGGTCATCAACGCGGCGAACGCGGCTTCGTACCCCGTGAGTGGTACCTGCAGCACGGGCCAAGGCAACGTCTCGGTCTCAGTCGGCACGGTCAATGGCACCGCGGCTTGCAGCGGGGGCACCTTCACCGTCAACTTGAACGTCTCGGCCTTGGCTGACGCGGCGGTGGTGGCGGTGAGCGCTTCGCAAACCAACGTCACCGGCACCGGCTCTGACAGCAAGAATACCTCGAAAGACACCGCTGTTGCCGCGCCGGTCATCTCCACTCCGGCGGCAGCGGCGGTGGTGGCTCCTAACCCGACCATTACCGGCACGGGTGAAGTTGGCGCGACGGTTACGGTGCGCGAAGGCATGGCCGTGGTGTGCAGCGGCGTCGTCAACGGCGCGGGCAACTGGAGCTGCGCTTCGAGTTTGGGCGTCGGCTCGCACACCATCAACGCCACGCAGACAGACGCGGCGAATAACACCAGCGCTGCTTCGGCGAACCGCACCTTCTCGGTTCCCGCGGCGCCTGTGGTTACTCTGAACATGCCCGCGGTCATCAACGTGGCGAACCGGGCCAGCTACCCGGTGAGCGGTACCTGCAGCACGGGCCAAGGCAACGTCTCAGTCTCTGTCGGCGGAGTCAACGGCACCGCGGCTTGTGCAGGCGGCACCTTCACCACCAACCTGAACGTCACCGCGGTGCCCGACGGTACGATGATTGCCGTCAGCGCGTCGCAGACCAACGTCACAGGTACTGATACCGCCAACGCCCTCACCTCGAAAGACACCACCATTGTCGCGCCAGTCATTTCGACCCCGGCTGCGCTGTCGTTCGTCGCGCCGAACCCCACCATCACCGGCACCGGCGAAGTGGGTGCCACCGTCACCGTGCGCGAAGGCATGGCCGTGGTTTGCACCGCCACCGTCAACGGCATGGGCAACTGGAGCTGCTCCACCACGCTCGGCACGGGCAACCACACCATCAACGCCACCCAAACTGACTTGGCGAACAACACCAGCGCGGCGTCGCCGAACCGCTTCTTCACCATTCCCGCGGTGCCGAACGTGACCCTCAACACGCCAGGCATCATCAACGCAGCCAACGCCACGGCTTACACCGTGTCGGGCACCTGCGACACGTTGGCGGGCAACGTTTCTATTTCAATAGAGACGGTCAACGGCACCGCGCTGTGCACCTTGGGCGTCTTCACCGCCAACCTGAACGTTTCGGGTTTGATGGACGGCACCGGGTTGGCCGTCACTGTTTCGCAAACCACCGTCACTGGCACGGGCACGGCAAATGCGACGACGACGAAAGACACCACCGTGGCGCCTCCCGCCATTGTCTCACCGGCGATGGCGTCGACCGTCGCGCCCAACCCGCAAATCAGCGGCACAGCCGAAGCAGGGGCCACGGTAACGGTGCGTGAAGGCATGACGGTGGTGTGCACCACCACCGCCAACGGCATGGGCAACTTTAGCTGCAACTCGTCGCTCGGCATCGGCATGCACACCCTGAATGCCACCCAAGTCGATGTGGCTGGCAACACCAGCGCGGCTTCGCCCAACACAAGCTTTACGGTGACCGGCGTGCCCGCGGTGACGTTGAACAGCCCTGGCGTCATCAACGCGGCGAACGCGGCCAGTTACCCCGTCAGCGGTACCTGCACCACGGCGTCGGGCACCGTTTCTGTCAGCGTTGGGACGGTGACGGGCACCACGGCGTGCGCGGCGGGAGCTTTCACCACCACACTCAATGTCGCAACCTTGATGGACGGCGCGGGCATTGCCGTCAGCGCTTCGCAGACCAACATTGCGGGCACCGGTACTGCCAACGCGGTGACCAGCAAAGACACCGTGGTCGCCGCGCCGGTCATTGCCACGCCGGTTGAAGGCGGGGTCGTCGCTCCCGACCCGACGCTTACGGGTACCGGTGAAATCGGCGCCACTGTCACTGTGCGTGAAGGCATGACCGTGGTGTGCACCGCGGTCGTCGATACCTCGGGCGACTGGTCATGCAATTCGACCTTGGCCATTGGCATGCATACCGTCGCCGCCACGCAGGTCGACGTGGCTGGCAACACCAGCGTGGCCACGGCTGATCGCCACTTCACCATTCCCGGGGCGCCGGTGGTGACATTGAATACGCTGGCGGTCATTGCTTCAGCGAACGCCACCGCGTACCCCGTCACGGGCACTTGCTCGGCGGGCCAAGGCTCGGTCACGGTCTCGGTGAGCACCGTGATTGCGATGGTGGCCTGCAACATGGGCACCTTCACCGCCGCGCTCGACGTCTCTGCAGTGCCTGACAACGCGAGCATCAACGTGCTGGCGTCGCAAGCCAACATCACGGGTATCGGCTCGGCCAACGGCACCACCCGAAAAGACACTGTCGCGGCGCCGCCGACCATCGCCAGCCCCGCCGATGGCGACGTGGTGGCTCCCGGCCCGACCCTCACCGGTACCTCTGAAGGTAACGCCACCGTCACCGTGCGCGAGGGCATGACCGTGGTTTGTTCCACCACCGCCAATGCGCTCGGCGCGTGGACCTGCAACTCGACGCTGATGAGCGGCTCGCACACCGTCACCGCGACGCAAGTCGACACGGCGGGCAACACCAGCAGCGCTTCGGCGGCGGTGACCTTCTCGATTCCCACGGCGCCGATGGTCACGCTCGACGCTCCGGCGGTCATCAGCGCTGCCAACGCCACCGCGTACCCGGTTTCGGGCACTTGCGTGACGGGAGCCGGCACCGTGAACCTCTTGGTCGGTACCGTGATGGGCACCGCCACCTGCACGGCGGGTGTTTTCAGCGCCACGCTCGACGTCTCGGCGTTGGCTGACGCGGCGAGCGTCGACGTCACCGCCACCCAAACCAATGCTTCGGGCACCAGCACCGTGACGTTGACCACGCGCAAAGACACCACCGTCGCAGCTCCGGTGTTGGTCTCGCCGGCCAACGGCAGCACGGTGGCGCCGAACCCGGCGATGTCGGGCACGGCTGAACCAGGCGCGCTGATCACCGTCAGCGAAGGCATGAATACGGTTTGCACCGCCACCGCCGACATGATGGGCGCGTGGACCTGCGCGTCGACGTTGACCGCGGGCAGCCACACGGTCACCGTTTCGCAAGTCGACGTGGCGGGTAACACCAGCGCGGCTTCGGCGCCCACCACCTTCGACGTGGCGCCCACCCCGGTGGTGGTGCTGACTGCACCGCCTGCGGTGAGCGCCGCCAACGCTGCCGCCTACACCGTGGCCGGTACCTGCACCAGCGGAGCCGGCTCAGTGCTCATCACCATTGGCTCGGTGGTGGCGACAGCGAGTTGCACGATGAATGCTTTCACCACCCAAGTCGACGTGAGCGCGATTGCCGACGTCAACCCGCTGGCGGTGAGCGCTGCGCAAACCACCGTGGCGGGCTCGAGTCGCGACACCCAGAATACAGTGAAAGACACCTTGGTGGCCCCGCCCGTCTTTACCAACCCGGCCAATGGCCAACGTGTCGCGGTCAACCCGACTGTCACCGGCGCGGCTGAGCCGGGCGCCAGCGTCACGGTGCGCGAAGGCAGCACGGTCATCTGCACGGTGACGGCGTCAAATACCGGCACCTTCAGCTGCCCGAGCACCTTGGCGGTGGGGCCGCATGCCTTGACGGCGACACAAACCGACGTGGTGGGCAACACCAGCGTGCCGGCCAACGTAAGCTTCACCGTGGCCAACGTGCCGGCGGTGACGGTGGCGACGCCGGCGCTGATTAACGCGGCCAATGCTTCGCTTTACCCGGTGAGCGGCACGTGCACCACGGGCGCGGGCGACGTGACGCTTTCGGTGGGCAGTATCACCGCGAGCACGGCCTGCACCGCGGGCATGTTCTCGACGTCGTTGAATGTGTCGGCGCTGGCGGACAACGCGCCCATCACCGTGGCTGCGTCGCAGACCAACGTCTCGGGCACTGGTATCGACGCCAAGCCCACGGGCAAAGACACGGTGGCTGTCGCACCGACGGTGGCCAGCCCGACGCAAGGAGGCACCACCGGAGCCAACCCCTCGGTCAGCGGTCTTACCGAGCCCGGCGCGACGGTGACCGTCACCGAAAATGGCATGACGGTGTGCACCGCCACGGCCAACAGCAGCGGTAACTGGTCGTGTGCCACCACCTTGCCGGTTGGCCCGCACAGCATCACCGTGTCGATGGTCGACACCTACGGCAACCCCAGCCCTCCCTCGATGCCGCGTGACTTCACTGTGGGCCTGGTGCCGTCGGTGGCGCTCAACGTGCCGGGCACCATCACCCTGGCCAATGCCGCGAGCTACCCGGTGGCGGGTACGTGCAGCTTGGGCAGCGGCACGGTGAGCATCACGGTGGGCTCGGTGATGGCGACGACGGCCTGCACCGCGGGTCAGTTTGCCACCACGGTCGATGTATCGGCGTTGCCCGACGGCACCAATATCGCCGTCACTGCTTCTCAAACCGACCCCAACGGCACAGGCAGCGACACCCAACAGACGACCAAAGACGCGACGGTGTTACCGCCCGTCTTCGTGACGCCGGCCGCCATGGGTACGGTGAGCGAAAACCCAGTCATTACCGGCACTGCTGAACCGCGCGCGGTGGTGACAGTGCGTGAAGGCATGAACGTCGTTTGCACCGTGCAAGCCGACGGTTTGGGCAACTTCAGCTGCGCCACCACGTTGGGGGTTGGGCCGCACACGGTCACCGCTGAGCAGGTTGACGCGGTGGGTAACAGCAGCCCGCAGTCGGCTCCGCATGACTTCACGGTGGCCAACCTGCCCGACGTGACGCTGGCTCCGCTGGCACCCATCAACGCGGCCAACGTGGCGATGTACCTGGTGGCCGGTACCTGCGAGAGCTCAGAGGGCATGGTCACCATTGCGGTGGGCGCCATCACCACCACGGTGGCCTGCACGATGGACCTGTTCAGCACGCAACTCGACGTCAGCGCCGAGCCTGATGCGGCGATGGTGACGGTAAGCGCCTCGCAGACCAACTCGGCGGGCACGGGCAAGGCGACAGGTACCGCGGCGAAAGACGCCATGGCGCCGCTGGCGCCGGTGATTACGCCTCCTGCCGGCCCCGTAGGCATGAACCCGGTGATTTCGGGCACCGGTGAGCCAGGGGCCAAGGTGACGGTGACTGAAATGGGCATGACGGTGTGCGTGGCCACGGTCGACGCCATGGGCAACTGGAGCTGCAACAGCACGTTGGCTCCCGGCCTGCACGAGCTGGTGGCGACGCAAGAAGACGGCGCGGGCAACGTCAGCCCGCCTTCGACGCCCGTCACCATCACGGTCACCGCCGCGCCCACGGTTACCTTGGGCACGCTGGTCGCCATCAACGGCGCCAACGCGGCGATGTACCCGGTGTCAGGTACCTGCAGCACGGGCTCGGGCAATGTCACGGTCACCGTGGGTTCGGCGACGGCGATGGTGGCCTGCAACATGGGCATGTTCTCTGTCACCCTCGACGTCTCTCAAGTGCCCGACGCGGCGCAGGTCAGTGTCGTCGCGCAGCAGATGAACGGCGCAGGCACGGGCATGGCCACCCAGCAGGTGCTCAAAGACACGCTGGCTCCCCAGGCGCCGGTGATTACCGCCCCAGCCGCGGGCAGTGACACCACGTCGTTGCCGACCTACAGCGGTACTTCAGAGCCGGGTGCCACGGTGGCCGTCTTCGTCGACGGCGTGCAAGTGGGCACGGTGACGGCCGACAGCAACGGCAACTGGTCATTCACCTCGACGGTCGCCCTGCCGCAAGGCATGCACAGTGTGACGGCGAAGTCGACCGACGCGGCGGGCAACGTGGGGCCCGAAAGCAGCCCAGTGGCGTTCAACGTGCCTTCGCACCAGAGTGTGGGGCCGACGATTACGTCGCCCACGCCAGGCAGCGAAGTCGACCCGGTGTTGCCGGTGGTCATCAAGGGTACGGGCACCCCGGGTACAATCATCACCGTCTATGTCGATGGCAACCCGGTCGGCACCGCAGTCGTCGACGAAAACGGCAACTGGACCTTTACCTTGCCCGACAAGCTGTCTGACGGCGAGCACACCGTTGGTGTCAGCGAAGGCTCAGGCCCGCGCGTAGACGTGAACATCACCGTCAAAAAGCATGAGCTGTACCTGGCCGGCGGCGGCTGTGGCTGTAACAGCAGCGCGGGCTCGTTGGGCTTGGGGCTCGCGGCGTTGATGTGGGCGCTCTTCATTCGCCGCCGTCAGCCGGCCCGGGTGAGCAGCTCGCACTGAGGAGGCACAAAGAGTCGATGGCTCAAACGGGACCCAAGGCGGGTTGAATGTCTCGTCAGCGTCTGGGTGCCGACGTGCTCTCATGGCTGAAAGGGGCTTGGAAGCCTTCGTTCAGCTGTCGACAGACGTGGAACGGCTTCGGGCGAGAACTGGGTGCTGAATGGTGAAAAAATTTCACCGTTTGGCTCACAGTTCAGTCGCTTGAGCGTGAGGCGGCCACACAGTCACCCGAGCAAAAAATCTAAATGGCAACCAAGCGCCGCACTTCGACCCGGCACCTCTCATTGGAGCCGACGCTTGAAGCGAGGCACGGGAGGACTTGAGCCCAAAGCCCACTAAATCCGCATTCATCAATTCAGCAGTGATTTCGATTTCTTGCACAGCCGTCGCGACGAGTGGCCTCGCTAACGCGTCGCGAAACCATCTGCAAAATTGCTCGCTTCAGCCGCAGATTTGATGGATCCGCATCCAGTGGGTTGCGAGCCGCGCAAGGAAGAAGCCCGCAAGAATGCTTGTCGGCCTTTCAAGGGCTTCTGCCGATGCCCGGCGAAGTCAAATCGGCGTTTCGGCGACCCCCGCGAACGACAATATGTAAAGTCTGACACCTTACCGCCGCAACCGCCGACCTCCGCCCCGGTATCAGCGTGTGGAGGCGAAAATGGCGCGCAACACCCATTTGCTCATTGCCCACGGGGCGCGGTTGGTGACATCACTCACGCTGCTGGCTTTGAGCGCGAATCACCCGCTGCTTGCCTGCATCGCAGGAGTGCTTGTCTACCTTATGGCCTTCGGTCTCAACCACGACCTGGCCCATGGCTCACTGGGCTTGCCGCGAAAGCTCAACGACGGGTTGTTGGCGGTGATGTCGGTGCCGCTGCTCTTTCCCAGCCATGGCATGCGTTTGCTCCACGCCCGCCACCACGCCCGGCCGCTCGCCGCCGACGACGTCGAAGGTGCGGGAGCCCGCGAAACTTTTTGGGGCGCACTGCGCATCGGGCCGGTGAATGCTGCCGCGTGCCGACGTGAAGCGTTTTTCGCCACCCAAGGCCGAGAACGCCGGTGGCTCATGGTCGAAACATTCGCCGCCATGGCGGTGGTGACATGGGTGCTCGCCACGCGCAACGTTGCCGGTACTGGCTGGTTATTGGCCGCCATTGCCATGCAACTGACTGCTTCAGTCTGGGCGTCTTACTTGGGCCACCGCTTGCCGCCGCGTGCGCGTCACCTGTTGCAAAAATGGGCGTGGACCCGCAGCGCCGTACTCATCAGCCTGGCCTTTCATGACCAGCACCACCAACACCCCAAATTGCCGAGCGGAGCGCTTCACTACGCCGCGTAGACGATGGTCCATTCTGTCACTTCGCCCTGCACGGTGAAGTCAATGGTGTCGCCCACGCGCTTACCCATCAACGCGCGGCCCATGGGAGAAAGCGGCGTCACCACCTGAAAAAAACCGTCACCCCCAGGCCCAGTCAGCTCCTGCCCCGCGCCTGCTGGAGCGATGAATACGGTACGGCCCAAGCCCTCGTCGTTCTCGAGTTCGACCACCGCGCCCACGCCAATCAATTCGCCGCGCGCGAGCGGCCGCACGGTGAAGGTGCTGAGCAATTCAACGTCAGCCAATGCTTCGTGAGAACGCTGCACGATGCCCTTCGCCAAATTCACCGCGCGATTGGCGCCTGTCTTCGCGTCAGTGCGCGCATCATCGGCCGCCCGTGCCGAGCTGTTGGCCAAAGTGCTCAACTTCGCGCGCAGTTGCTCGACGAGAAAAGTCTTGTCCATGGCCGAACGGTAAACGCCTGGTAGCCGGGCGCAATTTCCTGGGAGGGTGGCGGACTTTCCCTGTTTTTTTCGTTTTTTACCTGGCGCTATTTTCGGGTCAGCTCACCGGCGAGAAACTTGCCAACCTCGGCCAAACCGGCCGCTGAGCGCTTTCGCCCTTCATCGGTTTCGAGCAGCCGTCGCGCGGCGTCACTGGCGATGCCCAGGTCGAGGTCGACCCGCACCAGAAACGCGCTCCACCCAGCAGTCGTCTGCGCCACGCGCCCCGGCCGCTGCGGCCGATTCTTCAACGCTTGCGCTACTTTTTCGACCAAGCCTTCTTCGTCGAGGCGCGAGGTGGTGCCGAGCAGCGCGTCCCAGCTGGCGGCGAGCAAGTCTTCGAGCAGCGCGCCGTGTACTGCACGCTCTAGTCGAGTGACGGCTTCTTCGTCGTCAATTTCGTGTGACGCGGCATACGTGGGAGCCAACTTCGCCACCATCACCGAACGTGTCGCCAAATGTCCCAACCGGGGAGGAAAACGCATGGTGCTCCTTTTGATAACGCAGCGAAGGCCTACAACACCTTGTTGATGAGCAACAGCGGGCCTACGCGCACCCTGCCGTCTTGCAATAAGCCCATCGACAACATGGCGTCGAATTGAAAGGTGCCCTCGGCGAGAAAATTCACCGTCGGCCCAAAGCTAATGCCGAAAAGCGGGTTGACGGTGGTGCCCACGTCAGGCCGCGAGCCGTACACCGCGGTGTCGGTATAAAGGCCGACATGAAACACGTCGCGCACCAACGAGAAGCGAAACTCGACTGACGCACTGGCGGCGCGCCGCACCCAAATGTCGCCGAACACACCGCGCAAATACGGGTCAGCAAGGGGGTGCTCGTTGTGAAACAGCACCGCGCCCCACAAGAAGGCGCCATTGGCCCGTACCCGCATTTCGTGCCAGCCGAAGAAAAACGTCTTCATGTAGCGAAGCTTGGCTTCGCCCCACGAAGCGGCGTTGCCAATTTGAAAGTTGAAGCGGCCGCTGGCGGTGATTTCGTGCCGCCAGTCGGTGCGGGTGTCTGACGGAGACAAGAGAATGCGCGCGCTGCCGCCAATCAACGGCCGCACCACGCCCGCTTCTACCAACATCGGTGCTGACGCTCCGGGGCCGCTCAACGCGTATAACCCGCGCACGTACGCGCCCGCGTAAATTGAAAACGAAATGCGGCTGTCTAATTCGAGCTGGGCGGCCACAGTGGCCTCGGCCCCGGTGTATTGGTAGCTGTCGATTTGCAGGTCTTCACGGCGGCGGCTGACTTGCTCGCCTTTCAGAGAGAACACCGGGCGCACCACGGTGCCGATGGCAGGCCCCAGCCAGGTAAACTCCAGCGTGCCGCGCGAGAAAGCGGGGGTGAGGCTGGGAGTGAAAATCTGCCCGCGCATACCCACCCCGCCGCTCGCCGCCGCGCGCCAGCGGCTGCCGCGAAAGAGCAGGTCGGTGTCTAAATAATGCAGGCCCACTTCCAGCCCGTCGAGCCAACTGGTGCGCACGTCAGCGCCCAAGCCCACCGGCCATTCGGGCTCTCCGACGTTGATGTGCAATTCGTAGCGCTCTTGCGGCGAGATCAACGCCACGCCGCGAATCACCGGTACTTCTTTCAACTGGTAATCGCTGTGGTGCACTTCACGCACCGGCACCAGCTGCCACAGTATGGGCACGTTGAGCTGCTCAGACAACGCGTCGACCTGCTTTTCGAAGTCAGCTTGGTTGAACACGCCATACGGCACGTTGAGTGACAGCGCCACGCGAATGCGGGCCAGGGTGAGCGCGCCTTTGAAAAGCACCCGTTGCAGTTGCCCCTCGTCGACCAGCACCTCGAGGCCGTCGTCGCGGCGCGATACCTTCACTTCGGCCATGCGGTAGCCAGCACGAAACAAAAACGTGCGCAGCTCAGCGGCGACTTTCTCGGCCGTCTCGGCGTTGGGCTGCGCGTCGGCGGGCAGGCGCAGCACCGCGGTATAGACGGCTTCGGGCAGCACCCGGTTGCCCACCACCCTAACGGGAAAAGGCAGCCCTTGCTGAGAGTCGGTGTCGTCGGCAAAGGGCGTTGCTGCCAGCAGCGCAGCGCTAAGAAATACAAAAAGGGGCATAAAAGCAGCGTCAGCGACCTTACTTAAAAGAAGAAACGCACCGCGAACCCTCCGAAGGAATGCCCATGAGATTTCGACGCCTTCACAATACTCTGCTTTCGGTTGCGCTGACTTTATGCCTGCCGTTATTTGCCGCTGGCGCCGAAGCCCCCTCTTCGAGCGCTCTCACCAAGGAGAAGTACGTGAAGCCTTCGACCGAGGAGCTGAAGAAGCAACTGTCAGCCGAGCAGTTCAAAGTGACGCAAGAATGTGGCACCGAGCCGCCCTTTCGCAATGCCTATTGGGACAACCACGCCCCGGGCCTGTACGTCGACGTGGTGTCAGGTGAGCCGCTGTTTTCGTCGACCGACAAGTTCGACTCGGGCACGGGTTGGCCCAGCTTCACCAAGCCTCTCGACAAGGCCTTCGTGGTTGAGAAGAAAGACAAGACGCTGGGCATGACGCGCGTTGAAGTGCGCTCGAGCAAGGCCGATTCTCACTTGGGGCACGTGTTCGACGACGGCCCGAGCGACAAGGGAGGGCTGCGTTACTGCATCAACTCGGCGTCTTTGAAATTTGTCCCCCTGGCCCAGTTAGAAGCGAAGGGCTACGGCCAGTACGCGAAGCTTTTTGGTTCAGCGACGCCGGGCAAAGCCGCACAGACCGAAGTGGCGGTGCTGGCCGGTGGCTGTTTCTGGGGCATGGAAGACATCATTCGCAAGCTGCCCGGCGTGATTGATACTGAAGTCGGCTACGCCGGAGGCACACTCGACAACCCGACATATTCAGACGTGAAGCAAGGCAACACCGGGCACGCCGAAGCGTTGCAAGTGACGTTTGACCCCCAGAAGCTCACCTATGAGCAACTGCTCGGAGTGTTTTTTCGCATGCATGACCCCACCACGCGCAACCGGCAAGGCAACGACGTGGGCACGCAGTACCGTTCGGCGCTGTTTGTCTTGAATGACACCCAAGCCCAAGTGGCGCAAAAGGTGAAAGATCAGGTGAACAAATCAGGCAAATGGAAAAACCCGGTCGTCACTGAAATCGTCAAAGCAGGCCGGTTTTACCCCGCCGAGAGCTACCACCAAGACTACCTGCTGAAAAACCCGGGCGGTTACACCTGCCACTTCATGCGTGACTGAAGGGTAACAGCTTGTTTCCGTGGGCTTTTTTGGCCTTCTTAAAGGCTCAGACAAAAAGTGATGCGAGCCCTCGACTTTAGGGGTCGCTTCCACCTATGTGGCTTGCCGCTAGAGCATTTGGCTCGAAGCACGGGTCGTAACTCTTCGGCCCGGTTTTTTTTGTGAAAGTGAAAGATACGAACATGGCGACTGGTACTGTGAAGTGGTTCAACGATGCGAAGGGCTTTGGTTTCATTTCTCCTGACGGCGGCGGCGAAGACGTGTTCTGCCACCACACCGCGATTCAGGCAGACGGCTTCCGCACGTTGGCTGAAGGTCAGAAGGTTGAGTTCGACGTGACCAAGGGCCCCAAGGGTCTCCAGGCCGCGAACGTTCGTTCGGTCTAATACCACTTACGAATTCGAAGTTTGAAGCGGGGCAGCTGGTGACAGCTGCCTCGTTTTTTTGGTGCGGGCCCTTAGCGAAGCAGCCCCGCGTGCCCGATGCCGTTGGGAAAATAGAGCGAAGGCGCTTGTGCGGGCATCTCGCCGTACTGCTCCGTCATTTTCGACACCACCATCGAGAAGAAACCTTCGTGCAAGAGCGGGGTGTTTTGCGCGGGCTTAGCGTAGAGGCCCGGCGCAAAGCCGAGCGCGTCGAAGCGTTGAAGAAAGGGTTCGCTTTTCGAAATGACATGCACCGGCGTCTCGAATGATTTCGTCGCGGGAGCACACGACAGCCGCGGTTGGTGATCACCCAAGATGAAAAAAATGGCGTCGTCGCTCGCCTCGCGCTCAATCATCTCGAGCAGCACCCGCCACTCGTATTGCACGGTGTCGAAGTACAACCGCTGCGGCCGCTCAGAAATGTTTTCGACTCCGGCGAGCGGTTTCCACGGCACGGTCAGGCTCGCCAAGTTGGCTTGCCGGTCATTGAGTGCGCGCCAGTCGGTGACGAAGGGCGGCGTCGTCCACCAGTCGTAATGCGTCGAAACGCTCATGTAATAGACGAAATACGGCGCGGTGACTTTGGGCAGCGCGTTGTCCAAAAAGAAACCCACGCTGTATTGATCAGGCGTGCCCACGAAGACATACGTGGGGCCTTTGTACGCAAGCTCGGGCCCTCCGATATTCACGTGCCGTCGGTACATGTCGTAACGGCGCAGCCCGGTGCGGTCAGTGCTGCCGGGTTGCAGCGCCAAGGTTTGATAGCCCTGCTCGCGAAAAAAGCCAGAAAGGGTGGGCAAGCGCGCGGCCGTGCGCTCGAGCAATTCGAACGTGGTGTTGCGCTCGATGTGAATGCCCGTTTCAACCGTGGCGATGCTTTTCCACGAGCCTCCGCTGTGCACCGGAGCGCGGCTGTACGCGGTGCGCGCGTGGTAGCCCTTGGCGGCCAGCCGTTCTTGTGCGTACGTCATCAGCGACGCGTAGGCCTGCCGGGTGTCGCAGGTCACCAGCGCGCCGCCATAGGCTTCGATCATCAACAAATAAACGTTGGGCCGTTGCTTGAGCTTGGCGGTGAGTAGCCGCTCGTAGCTCAAGTCGGGCGCCGCTTGGGCCAGCGCTCCCATGTCACCTGCGTAGTCGAGCGAGGTGAGGTAATTGTCGGCCGCCAACCGCGAGAGCAGTTTCACCCCGAACGCCCAACCTTTCGTGTCGGTCGCCCACAGGCCCAGTGCCGCGACGCTCAAGAGCACGGCCAGCCCCTTCAACAGTTGCCCTGGTCGCCATTCCAACGCGCGTGCTTGCAGTTGGCCTAAAATGCGCCACGCCCAACGCAAACCCAACACCGCGGTGGTGGCACCGGCCAGCGCGAAGACGGTGAGATGGGCAGACCATTCGTCGCTCAAGAAATGAACCAAGTTGAGCGACAGGCGCCAGTCTTCGCCCAGCGCCGGTTGGCGCAAAAAGAAGAAGGCGTAGCCTTGGTGGTAGGTGAGAAAAAGCGCGAATAACGCCCACAGCACCAGCGCGGCCACGCGGGCCAGGTGTTTTAAGCGGGTGTGGGCGGCAAGCATGACCAGCCCCGCCGCGACGAGAAACTCGAACGAGAGTGAACCCAGCACCGCCCAATGCCTTGGCGAATCTTGAAAGACCAACCCGGGCACGAAGAGCAGCATTTGGGCACCTAAGGGCAACGCCCACCACAGCGCGCGGTGCGTCGCCGTCGCCGGGGCGCGTGCGGCCCGCAGGGTGAGCTGAAAGTCGGGCACGAACGACAGCGTCAACGCCGCGGTGGCTGCGTACAAAGCGGGCCAGGGCCAGCGTGCGCTGTGAAAACCGAGCACCGCCAGCAGGCTCAGCGACAGCCCAAGAAAAATCACCCGGCCCCACGGCGAGCGCCGTTCAGGCACGTCGACCGGGCGGTGAGCCCAACGCACCACCACGAAGGCGTAGCGAACCACACCGGGAAAAAGCCCCCAGGGGCCCACGCCCACGCCGAACACCAGCACCGCGCAGAGCATCAAGATGAAATAGGCGTCGGCTTCCATGTCGAGCTGAGCGCCAAAGTCAGATGCTTGCTTGAGCCTGCGGGCCAACGCGCCATCGACGGCGTCGGCGAGCAGCACCCCCGCACCCGTGAGGGCCGACCACCATGGCCTGCGACACAAAAAGGCCGCGAGCGCGAATGTCACCAGCACGCGTGCCACGGTGACCGTGTTCGCCACGCCGAAGGGGGCGCCGGTTTGTCCAAAGTGACGCCGCCAGCCCACCAGCACCCCCAACCCGAGTAACCCGGTAATCGCCATCGGCCAAATGGAGTCAGCCGCGACCGACGCACCCGTGGCCAAAAGCAGCGCGCCGCTGTGCGCTTCGCTCCACCGGCGCCTCATGCCTTCGGCTGCGTCCATCGTTGTTGCTGGGGCCTACCATGCCCGGGGAGCTTTTGGATGCGGCCTTAAGGTCAGCGATGTTAGAAGCGAGACACGGCTCGGGTGCGGCGTGAAGGCCGGCGACGGCTCCCAGAAGCGCAGAGGCTGAAGTGCACATGCTCAACTGGCAAAGTGAATGGGAGCAGGCCAAGGCGATGACCCAGGCGCGCACCGCGCGACCTTTCGTTACCGCGACGTTCGCCATGAGCCGCGACGGTTGCCTTTCGCGCACCCAGGGCGAACCGACCGTCATCAGCGCCAACGCCGCGCTGCGTATGACCCACGCGCTGCGTGCGGTGCATGACGTGGTGCTGGTCGGCGTGGGTACCGTGCTGAGCGATGATCCGCTGCTCACCACCCGGTTGGTGCCCGGCCCGTCACCGCGCCGTGTGGTGCTCGATTCAGCTTTGCGTACGCCGCTCACCGCCCGCGTGGTGACCACCGCGGGTGAAGCCCCGTTGATTGTCGGCTGTACCCAGGCAGACCCCGCACGCGCCGAGGCGTTGCGCGCGGCCGGTGCCCAGGTGGTGTTGCTCGAGCCTTCGTGCGAGGGCGTTTCGCTGGCGGCGTTATTCGAGCATTTGCAAGGCCTCGGGGTGAGCTCGGTGATGGTCGAAGGGGGTGCCACGGTGTTGAAGCGGTTTTTCGCCGAGCGCGCCGTCGACTTCGTGTGCATCACCGAGTCGCCACTGTTGCTCGCCAACCCACTCGCGGTGCGCCTCGATGACGGCTTGTCTCGTACTTTGGCGCGGTGGTCGGCCTCGGCGGTAGAACACATGGGCCCTGATTTGATTCGCGCTGGTCCGTACGCGGGCGAAGCGTCAGGGGCCGCGCGGTGACTGGCGTGCTCGGGGTTTATTTTCAGAAACCTTTCGACTTGCAGTTGGCTCCGGTACCGGTTTCTTCGCTCGGCGAGCACGACGTGCGCGTGCAGACCGAGCTGTCGGCCATCAGCGCCGGTACCGAAATGCTTTTTTACCGCGGCTTGGTTGAACAGGGCGCCGCCGTCGACGCGACCTTCGAAGCCCACCGCCATGCGCTGACGTACCCGCTTTGCTACGGCTATTCGAATGTGGGGCGCGTGGTGCAGTTGGGTGGCGCGGTAGCGAAGACGCTTTTGGGTAAGCGCGTGTTCGCCTTTCAGCCGCATCAACAAGAATACGTGTCGCCAGTGTCACAGGTGGTGGTGTTGCCAGAAGGCCTTAGCGCCGAAGACGCGTGCCCTCTGGCCAATGTCGAGACCGCGGTTTCACTGCTGATGGACGGCGCGCCGGTGTGGGGTGAACGGGTGGCAATCATCGGGCAGGGTGTGTTGGGTACGTGGGTGGCGGGCATGCTCGCGCAAGCCGGTTTCTGTGACGTGGCCGTGGTGGAGCAATCGGCCTCACGTTTGGCGTTGTCGCGGCCGATGTACACCTCGAAGGTAAGCGTCTTCAGCCCTAAAGGCGCGGCTCCTCCCGCCGAATTCGACTTGGTTTACGAGCTGACGGGCAACCCCGAAGCGTTGCCGCTGGCGTTGGGCTTGTGCCGCCGCGAAGGCCGCGTGGTGGTGGGCAGTTGGTACGGCAGCAAGACGGCGTCCCTCGCGCTGGGCACGCAGGTGCACCGCAACCGCAACACCGTGCTCTTCAGCCAGGTGAGCCACATTGACAGCAAGCTTGCCGCCCGTTTCGACAAGGCGCGGCGCATGGCGGTGGCGGTGTCGTGGCTCAAGCGTCTGCCCGGGCCGGCGTTGATTACGCAGCGCGTGCCGTTTGCAGAAGCGGCGCGGGCGTATGAGCTGATCGACAAGCAAAGTGACGCTTGCTTGCAGGTGGTGCTGACGTACTGAGGGTGTGCAGCGTGTCCAACTTCTGGTTCATCAAGGCCGTGACGAAGACGGCTAGACACGTGGTTTAAGAGTGACCCGAAGCGATTGGCCGTGTGCTCGTCAGTTGAACTAAAGAGCTTTTTGTTTCACGGCCGGCCGTCAAAGGAGCACTCACAGCCATGTACCAAGTCGCGATTCGTCGCCCCCTGGTCTCGTTTCACCAGCTCATCGGTGGCGACTGGGGCAAAGAAAACGAGCACCACTCGCACGACTATTTAATCGAAGTCGTTCTCGAAGGGCGCGCGCTTGACCGTCACGGCTACCTCTTCGACATCGCCGTGCTCAAAGAACGCGTCGACCACGTCAGCGCGCGCTACGAGCAGAAGACGCTCAATGACCTCGAAGAGTTCAAAGGCTTGAACCCCAGCCTCGAGCGCTTCGCGCAGTTTTTCGCTGAGCGGCTGCGCGCCGGCCTCGAGCTCAAAGGCATCGACTCGCTCAAGCTGACCCTGTGGGAAGACCCGACCGCCTGGGCCACTTTTCGCATCGCGCTGTAGATGAAGATTGGCTTTTTCATTCCCCGGTTTGAGCCCAGCTCGCCCGAAGTGCCCGCCGTCGTTTCGGGCGGCACGATGTACGACTTGAAGATGGTCGAGAAGCTCACCGCGCTTGGCCACCGGGTGAATGTCATCGACACGCCGCTCGCCATACCCGCGCGCGAGCTCGACATGTGGGCCCGGCAGGTCGATCGCTTCAACTTCGACGTGCTGGTGCAAGACGAGCTCGGCTTCGAGGGCTATGCGAAGTTGAACCACCGCTTGGACAGCCGGGGAAATGCGGTTTCTCGTGTTGGGCTCACGCACGTTCCCACTGCGCGGTTGCACCGTGAGCGCGGCACCCAACAAGCCGAATACACGTTTCTTACCAGCGTGCATTGGAACGTCTTCGTCAGCCACGCGATTCAGAAAGAGACCGAGCGGCTGCTGGGGCCGGTCAACGGAGGCGTCATCATTCCTCCGGGGGTTGATCACTTGCCCGCGCCGCCGCCTTCTTCGCAGCCGGGCCAGGAGCGCCCTTTTGGCTACGTCAATGTGGGGCATTTCTTGCCGCACAAAGGGCAGCTCGAGCTGCTCGACGTGCTCGCCAAGCTGCCTGAAGGCCCGTGGCGCGCCCGGCTCATCGGTAGAACAGACCTCGACGCCGCATACACCCAAAAAGTACTGCACCGCTGCAGTGCGCTTGGGCTCGATGGGCGCGTCGAATGTCACGGCGAGCTGACGGGTGCCGCATTGAGCGCCGCGTTGGCCCAAGCCGACGTATTCATGGCCTGCGCGCGCTACGAGTCATTCGGTATCGCCATCGCCGAAGCGGCCCAAGCGGGCGTACCAGTCGTCGGGTGGACCGAAGGCGGCCCGTGGGACTTTCTGCACGACAACCGCGACGCGATCAAAACGTGGCCGGGCGACAAGAGTGAATTCGTCGACGCGCTGCATGCGGTACGCGTCGACAAGGCGCTGTACGAGCGGCTTCGCGAGGGCGCTCGCGACAACATGGCGTCGTTGCCCACCTGGGACGCGTCGGCCCGGGCCTTCGAGTGCGCATTACAAAGGTTGCTCGACAGCCGTGCTCACCTGCGAGGACCTGCGTGATGCTCAGCCGCGTCTTCGGCCTCGCCCGCTCGATGGCCATGTATTACGGCCAACCGTGGAAAACGCGGCGGCGGCGCGCGTTTTATGCGCAATTTATCGCTCCGGGAGCGCTCTGCTTCGACATTGGCGCCCACGTGGGCAACCGTGTTTCGTCGTGGCTCCGTTTGGGCGCGCGGGTGATTGCCGTCGAGCCTCAGGCCGATTGCATGCG
Source organism: Myxococcaceae bacterium (assembly GCA_019694575.1). Lineage (GTDB taxonomy): Bacteria > Myxococcota > Myxococcia > Myxococcales > Myxococcaceae > JAIBBR01. The sequence continues at coordinate 24,410 of JAIBBR010000031.1, read as the reverse complement.
GGTGCTGCGCGCGCTGTACGGGCACGATTCACGTGTCGAGCTGCTCGACGTCGCGCTGGGTGAAAACGCGGGCTTGGCCACGCTGCACGTCAGCTCGCGAACACCCACCGTTTCAACTTTGTCACCCGGGTGGATAAATGAGGTCACCCGCGACAGTCGGTTCGCCAGCATCGACTGGGACCAGCAGGTGCAAGTCGAAGTGCAAACGCTCGACACCTTGCTTGAGCGGTACGGAGTGCCCGCGTTTTGCAAAATCGACGTCGAAGGTTTCGAGCTCGACGTGTTGCTTGGGTTGAGCCGCCCCTTGTCCGCGCTCTCGTTCGAATACATTCCCGTCGCGAAAGACCGCGCCGTGCAATGTGTCGAACGGTTGGCGCAGTTGGGGCACGATCGTTTCCGCTCCTCGCTGGTTGAAACCATGCGCTGGGCGACGCCGCAGTGGCTGAATGCCGAAGAAATGACCCGGTGGTTGCGTACGCGCCGCATCGATGAGGGCTCGGGCGACGTTTATGCGTTGGCCGCCTCGTTGCGCCCCTGAACCTTTGCCGCCGCCGCTCGCCGCGATGGCTGCATGCCAGCCGCGGCGAGTTTTTCAACAACTGCAGTGCTTAAGGAATAGCGGTGGTGAGCGTGAAGGCGCCGTGCTGCGAGCCGTCCCATGCGTCGACGATGATGAACACCTGCTGCGCTTGCGCCGTGCTGTTGGTGTAAGTCGCCGAGTCGGCCGCGTCGTCGAGGCCTTGGTCTCCACCGGCCACGCAGCTCGTCGCTGCCATAGCGCAGTCAGTCACAATCGCCACCGCAGAGTCCCAACCGCCCGACGGCAACACCGTCGCGGTCAGCGTCTTACCCGCGGGCACGCTGATGGAGTACACCATGTCGGGGCCAGGCAATGAGTAGGTGCCTCCGCTGTCAGAGAACGCCATTGAGCAAACCATTGAGCCCATGTCGGTCACGTCGACGTTGTTGAAGAAGCCGTTGGAGTTGCCGCTGACCATGCCGGGTGAAGCAATGGCGATTGCGGTGGCGCAGCTGGCGCCTGGGGGTGGAGGAGCACTGGTGAAGGTCATCGTGAAGTTGCGCGCGGGGCCCAACACGCTGCCGTAGTCGACGACGAAGTAGTAAGCGCCGCCGTTGGTCGCCAAGGTGTTCAACGTCACGTCGTAGTCGCCGCCCAAAGCGTCGTTGTCTTCGAGCGCGCCCACCACTTTCGGGGTGCCGGTTGAATTATCGACCAAGTAAATCGCCGGGTCGACGTCAGACGCCGGCATCAACGCGCCGGCCACCACTTCGCCGTGCACCACTTCGCCAGCGGTCGCGGTGAAGCTGAACGCTTGCACCTTGCCGTCAGCCGACAGGGTGCCCGCCTGAGCCGTCACCGGCAGCGTTACCGCGCTGGGGGTCAAAGTCTCTTTCACGATTTGCAATTGGTACGTCAAGTCAGGGCCGCCCTGCATGCCGGGGTTTTGATCGTCAAGGTTGCGCGCATCGGCCACCGCCACGTAATACACGCCCGTTTTGGGAATGAAGAACTGACGGGTGCCCGGGTCGGTCGCCGCGCCGCTCGGGGTTGCTTCACGATAATAATCGCTGTCATTGACGACAATCGACGTGGGTTGAAACGCGCTGCCCGGAGCCGGTTGCACGGTGATGCGGTAAACCTCACCTTCGGTGGCGGTGAACTTGTAGTAGTCGACGTCGCCTTTCATCGCCATGGTGTCCCAGTTGCCGATGGTGCCGTTGACCACCGTGTCGACCACCAGCGTTTCAGCCGCGGTTTCTTCGTTGTTGGTTTTCTCGGTGGGAGTCTCGCCTTCAGACACCTGCACGCCCATCAAGCCGCCTCCAGTGCCCATACCACCGCCGGTGCCGCCCATGCCGCCGCCGGTGTTGCCCATGCCGCCACCGGTGCTACCCATGCCGCCGCCAGTGCCCGCGGTACCGCCGCCGGTGCCACCGTCAGTGGGCTGGCCCTTGCCTCCGCCACAGCCGACTGCGCCCAGAGAGAAAACGAAGACAACCGCGGTCATCAATCGAAGCTGATTCATCGTGAGGAAACTCGCTTTGCGTTGTGGGGGTTAAACAACAAGAACGACGCCTGGGTTTTGGGCCTTTCAAAGTCAACCGTCAATTCCCCTATCTCGCGGGTTGGGACTTCGCGCCCGCGAGCAGGTAAGAGCCGTTGGCGATGCAGCCCATGGGCAAGCGCGCGGCGCACGCGTTGCTTCACTTCACCGTCGTCTTGTGGGGTTTCACCGCCATTTTTGGCAAGAGCATTTCGCTCTCGGCGCTGATGTTGGTTTGGTACCGCGTGGCGTTGGTGGTGTTGATGGTGGGCGCGGTTCTTCTTCGGCGCGGCGGTTTTCGGGCACCGGTGCACAAGCTTGGGCGCTGGTGGGGCGTGGGTGTGGTGGTGGCCATTCACTGGCTCTGCTTTTACGGTTGCATCAAGTACGCGGGGGTGGGGGTGGCGGTGGTGTGTTTGTCGACGATGACATTTTTCACCGCGTTGCTCGAACCATGGGCGTTTCGCCGTTCAGTCATTGGTCACGAGCTGGCCATTGGCATCGCCGCGGTGGTCGGCGTGGCGCTCTTGGTTCGCTACGAAGCACAGAGTGACGTGCTCGGCTTGGCGTTGGGGCTGGGCTCGTCGCTTTTTGCGGCCGCGTTCGGCACGGTGAACGGCCGCTTCGCGCAAGAAGACGTGCCCGAGCAGGTGACTTTTTACGAGTTGCTCGCGGCGACGGCGGTGACCAGCGTGGCGCTGCTGTTCTTTCCCAGCCAATGGGTGGCGCCGTGGCAGCTGAGCCTGCGCGACGGGTTGTCGCTTTTGGCGCTGAGCTTTTTCTGCACCGTGTTGCCGTGGCTGTGGAGCTTGAAAGTGCTGCGGCGCTTGAGCCCGTACACGGTGTCGCTCGCGGTGTCACTCGAGCCTGTGTACAGCTTGGTGCTGGCGTATTTTTTGTTCCCCGGCAGTGAACAGTTGAGTGTGCGGTTCTATTGGGGTGCGGGTTCGCTGGTGGGGTTGGTGCTGCTCAACGCGTACTTGAAGCGCGAACCGCACGCTGAAATTTCTGCCGCTGCTTAACTCATTTCGCCAGCAGCGCCGCCCGGTGCGCAGGCGTCAGCTTTTCGCTGCCTTCACGCAGCACCGTGGGGTGCACCCGCGCTTTGTTTTGGCGCAGCAGCTCGAAAATGGCGGGCTCGTCTTTTTCGCTCGCTTCGCGCAGCGCCCACGCCACCGCTTTGCGGACCATCACTTCAGGGTCATCGAGCAGGGGCGCGCACAACGCCAACGTCGCTCGAGGTAACGAGCGGCCGCGCTGATTGAGAGACGCACCGCACGCCGCCGCGGCGCGGCGTTGCCAAAAATTCTTCGAAGTCACCCACGTCTGCAGACGGGCCAGCGCCGTTTCGTCAGCTGCCACACGCGGCGCGATGACGTTTGTTGCCAGTTGATCGCATGTTTCCCAGTTGTCGACCGCGTCGAGCCACTGCTCGATGTCAGCCCACGGCAATGACGACAGCAGTTGGCGGCGGCGGGCGATGAGAAAGATGCCTACCAACAATTCGTCGCGCACCTTGCGGTTTGCAAAGTGGGTAAGCAGCGCCCGTGCCTCAGTGTCAGCGAGGTCTTTACGCGCCTTGCGCAAATCAGCGGCGATGCTCTTCAACATCGGCACCCGCACACCCACCGAGCGAACACCCGGTACCAACCGCTCGAGCTGCTTCAAATAGGTGGGGTCAGCATGTTTTTTGAGCGCCGCGCGCACCTGTGTTGCCAAAAGCATAGTCGACACGGGTTTCTACATACCGTGTACCGGGGTGAGATTCATTTCAAAGCGCGTCTGCCGGTAAGCTATGGGTCATTGTCCGCGATGAATTCACCCCCCACCACACCCGCTTTCCCCGCCATGCGCGCGCAGGCCCGCCGTTCACTCTCGCTGCCTTTTGAAGCGTTGCGCGGCGAGTGCGACGAATCATTCTTCATTGCCTCGGGGCCGGGTGGCCAACACCGCAACAAAACAGAAAGCGGGGTTCGGCTCTTTCACCGCCCCACCGGCCTGGTGGTAACAGCCACCGAGCGGCGCAGCCAGGTGCAAAACCGGGGAGTGGCCATGGAGCGTCTGCGAGAGCTGCTTGCCGAAATGGGCACCGAGCCCAAAATACGCCGCGCCACACGACCGACCCGTGGTTCGAAAGAGCGGCGGCTATCTGACAAACGGCACCGCAGCAACACCCGGGCCCAACGGGGTAATGACTTCGACTAATCACCCGTATCCGTACCCGTACCCCGTACCTCGTCACCGCACGCGCACGCGAGCCGTCACCAACAGACGAGAGTGACGCGCGCCCTCGAGCAGGTTAAAGCACCCTGGTGTCCACCGTTTCTCTTCAGCACCCTCGCCCAGCCGGCTACACCCTGCGTGTCAGTCTGCTCGAGCAATGCCAGTACGACTGCCCGTACTGTCTGCCTGGCTCGGTGTCTCGTTACACCCCCAACCAAGAGCGTTTGTCCTCAAGCGAATATGCTCGGTTGGCTCCATTGCTCTTGCGCGCCGGAGTGAATCGGGTGCGATTGACCGGTGGTGAGCCACTTTTACGCACCGACGTGCCTCGGGTGGTGGCGGCCTTTCGCGCCGGCATGCCTGGCGTGAGCCTGGCGCTCACCACCAACGGCCAAAAACTACGCCCAGTCATCGAAGCGCTCCGTGAAGCTGGTCTCGACGACATTACAGTGCATGTCGACAGCTTGAAGCCCGAGCGGTACCGCGACTTGATGGGCGAGGGCGACGTCGACGACGTGTTAGACACCGTGGTGAACGCGCGCGGTGTCTTCAATCACGTGAAAATGAACATGGTGGTGCAACGCGGTAAAAACGACGACGAGCTGCATGACTTTCTCGCCTTTTCAGCGCGCCACCACATTGAAGTGCGCTTCATCGAGTTGATGAACACGGGCAGCGCGGTCGACTACACGCGCTCGGTCTTCTTCACGGGCAAGCAAATGGTTGAGCGCATTGGTCAACACACGCTCGTCACGCGCTTACCCCGTCGCAACCCATCAGACCCGGCGGCGCTCTACCGCACGGCAGACGGTGTGACATTCGGCATCATCGCGTCAGACACCGAGCCGTTTTGTACCGACTGCAACCGCTTGCGGTTGACGGCGAAAGGGTTACTCCGTGGCTGCCTCTATCAGTCAGGGGGAGCACCGCTAGGCCCTGCGCTGAAAGCGGGGGCGACCGATGCAGAATTGCTCTCGATGCTGCGTGTCGCGCAGAGTCAGAAGCGCAGTTTTCACCCGCTGATGACGCAGGCAGAGCGGGTGCCGTTCAGCATGGCCGACGCCGGCGGTTAACGGTGCTTCCACTTGGGGTGTGATAATGGGCTCGCCATGGCTGACGCACAGACACTGATAGAAGCGCTAGCGCCGGTGTTGGCGGTACTCAAAACCGTCGATGTGACGCAACCCGGCGCGGCCCAGGCGCTCAACGAGCAACTGCCCCTTCAAGGTGCTCGACTGCAGCGTGTGCGTGGGTTGGTGCGTGAAGGGGTGAGTGCGGGTTGGCTGTGCGACCGCGAAAATGGAGGCGTGAAGTTTTCGCGCTTGCACAAGGCGAAAGACGGCGGCTTTTCTATCGACGTGGTGCACATGTCGGGCCCGGGCGCGGGCCACCTGCACCCGCAGGGCGAAATTGATCTCTGCTTCACCGTGTCAGGCAACCCCACCTTCGACGGCCGTCCCGAAGGGTGGACCGTCTTCGCTCCGCAATCGTGGCACGTGCCCACGGTGCAAGGCGGCGTGATGGACATTCTCTATTTCTTGCCGGGCGGCGCAATCACCTTCGGGCCCAAACCGTCATGATCTTCGAACAGCTCAATGCCAGCGACTGCAAGACCTACCTCGTCGCTTCGGAGCAAACGAAAGAGGCGATGTTGGTTGACCCTCTCTTCGAACGCGCCGAGGCCTACGTCGACGAACTGAAGAAACGCGGGCTGACGTTGAAGTACGTGCTCGATACCCACGTGCATGCCGACCACACCTCAGGCGCCGCGCTGCTCAAACAGCGCACCGGAGCGACGTACCTCATGCACAAGGCGTCAGAAACTGGCTGCGTTGATCAGCACATCGACGAAGGCGACAAGGTTGCATTGGGCGACGTTCCCGTTTCATTTCTTCACACGCCCGGCCACAGCCAAGACAGCGTCACCGTGTTGTTACAAGACCGTATTTTGACGGGAGACTTTTTGTTTCTCGGCGACAGTGGCGCTGGCCGTACCGACTTGCCCGGAGGTGACGCGCACGCGCACTGGCATGCCCTGCGCAAGCTCGATGGTCTGCCCGGCGCGCTACAGGTATTTCCCGCGCACGATTACCACGGCCGTGCTTCGTCGACGCTCGACGCGGAGCGGCAAAAAAACCCCCGCTTCAAGTTCGCCAACGAAGAAGAATACGTAGGGTGGCTGAACGCCCAGAGCTTGGGCCCCGCCGAATGGATGAAAGACGTGATTTCGGCCAACTACGCCTGCGCTCCGGCCAAGGCGCAGGCGGCCATTCCCTCGACCAAGCCGGCTTGTGAAGTCGGTGGCACCAAAGGAGATGCACTGATGCAGTCGGTCACCCAAATTACCCCCGAAGCTGTGCGCATGCTGGTTGACGCCAAGAAGCCAATGCACCTCATCGACGTGCGCGAGCTGTCGGAGTGGACTGGCGAGTTGGGGCACATCGCGGGGGCGCGGCTTTTCCCTTTGGGTGAGTTGAGCAAGGCGCCGCTCAAGGCTGCTCCGCAACCAGAAGACTTGATTGTGACGGTCTGCAAGGCGGGTGGCCGCTCGTCGAACGCGGCGATGATCTTGAGCGCCGCGGGCTTCAAAGACGTGCGCTCGATGACGGGGGGAATGACGGCCTGGGCCGCCCTCGGTTACCCAGTCGACAGGTCAGCCACCTAGGTGACTGGTGTCAAACGAGCTCGGTCGCCGAAACGCCGATTTGACGTCGCCGGGCATCGTCAGAAGCCCTTGAAAGGCCGACAAGCATTCCTGCGGGCTCCTTCCTTGCGCGGCTCGCAACTCGGGCGTTTGGGACTCGGTCATCGTTTGACACCAGTCACCTAGAGAGCAAATACGTCGCAAATAGCGACATATTTCACTGATACTTCCTCATAGTCGAAGCATTGCCCCCTGGTTACATTGGTTGCCTAGGAGCGACCGATGAAGAACCAAATTAAAACACTTTTGCTGTTGGGCGTGCTTTCTGCGTTGCTGATCGGTATCGGCGGAGCGTTGGGGCCCGGCTATTTGTACGGCTTCACCGCCTTCGCGCTGCTGATGAACTTTATCGCGTATTTCTTTTCAGACCGCATTGTGCTGGCCATGCACCGGGCGCACGAGGTGCCTTTTGACGCCGCGCCGGGCCTGCACCGCATGGTTGAAGAGCTGGCGCAGAAGGCGGGCATTCCCAAGCCGCGCGTCTTTGTCATTCCCCAAGCGCAGCCGAATGCTTTTGCCACCGGCCGCAACCCCGAAAAAGGCGTCGTCGCCGTTACCCAAGGCATCGTCGACTTGCTCACCGAGCGTGAGCTGAAGGGCGTGATTGCCCACGAGTTGGCGCATATCAAGAACCGCGACATTCTCATCGCCACCATCGCGGCGGGCATTGCCGCGGCGGTCACGTACTTGGCACACGCGGCGCAATTCGCGGCGTTCTTCGGTGGAGGCCGGCAAGACGACGAAGAGGGCAACGGCGGCTGGCTGCAGACTTTGTTGTTGATTGTGCTCGCTCCCATCGCGGCGACGCTGGTGCAGCTCGGCATTTCGCGCTCGCGCGAGTTTCACGCCGACGAAACGGGCGCGCGGCTGACGGGTGACCCTGAAGCGCTGGCCAGTGCATTATCGAAAATGGAACGCACCGCCCACCACGTGCCCGCGCATGTGGAGCCGGCCACGGCGAGCTTGTTCATCGTCAACCCGCTCGCGGGCCGCAACGTGATGGCGTTGTTCTCGACGCACCCTCCGATGGAAGAGCGCATTCGGCGGTTGCGAGGGCTCGAGCTGAACGGCCCTCGCCGTTTGGTGCACGACTTCTAAGGGCGCCGACACCTCAATGGACTTGACGATTTTTGCAGAACCCGCGGCCTGGGTGAGCCTCGCCACCCTGACCGCGATGGAAGTGGTGCTCGGCATCGACAACGTCATCTTCATTTCGATTTTGACGAGTAAGTTGCCAGCCAACCAGCAAGAGAATGCCCGGCGCATTGGCCTGAGCCTGGCGCTGGTTTTTCGTGTCGGCTTGCTGTTTGCCATTTCGTGGGTGATGGGTCTGTCGAAGCCGCTCTTCGAGCTGTTCGGCCGCGGTTTTTCGGGGCGCGATCTCATTTTGCTGGGCGGTGGGCTTTTTCTGCTCGGCAAGGCCACGCACGAAATTCACGACAAGCTCGAGACAGCGCACCACGAGAAAGCGCCTTCGGGCGGCAAGGGCGCGTTCGGTCTCATTCTGTTGCAGATATTGGCCCTCGACCTGGTCTTCTCGCTCGACTCGGTGATTACCGCGGTGGGCATGGCGCAGCACATCATCGTGATGGTGATTGCGATGATTGTGGCGGTAGCGGTGATGCTCTTCTTCGCGGGCAGCATCAGTGACTTCGTCAACCGTCACCCGACGATGAAGATTCTCGCGCTCAGCTTCTTGTTGCTGATCGGCGTGATGTTGGTGGCCGAGGGCATGGGCACCCATATCGCCAAGGGCACCATTTACTTCGCGATGGCTTTTTCGCTCGCCGTGGAGCTGATCAACATGCGGCTGCGCAAGAAAACAGCCGCGCCGGTGAAGTTACACAACCGCTTCGAAGCTGAAACGAAAGAAGGTTAGCGCCCAAATGGAATGGCTCAATTATCACCACCTTTTGTACTTCTGGTCGGTGGCCCGCGAAGGTAGCTTGGCCAAGGCGGCGGCTTCTCTTCGCCTGTCTCACCCCACGGTGAGCGCGCAGATTCACCGTTTAGAAGACGCGCTGGGCGAAAAGCTGTTTCGCAAGCAAGGCCGGCGGCTGGTGCTCACCGAAACGGGGCAAATGGTGTTTCAGTACGCCGACGAAATTTTCTCGCTTGGCCGTGAGCTGATGGAGACAGTGCGCGGCCGCCCCACCGGTCGCCCGGTGCGGCTCAAAGTGGGCGTGGCCGACGTGATGCCGAAAATGGTGGCGCGGCGCCTGTTAGACCCGGCGATGAAAATGGCCGACCCGGTGCGGCTGTTGTGCTTCGAAGACACCAATGAGCGCTTGTTGGCGCGGCTCGCCCTGCACGAGCTCGACGTGATTTTGAGCGACTCGCCGGTGGGGCCGCAGCCAACGGTAAAGGCCTTCAACCACCAACTCGGCGAATGCGCGGTGAGCTGGTTTGGCGTGCCCAAGCTCGCGGCGCGTTACCGCGAGAATTTTCCCCAGTCGCTGAACCAGGCACCGGTGCTGTTGCCCACCGAGAACACCGCCTTGCGGAGATCTTTGGAGCAATGGTTCGCCGCGCACCAGGTGCGGCCCCGGGTGGTGGCTGAATTCGAAGACAGCGCGCTGATGACCACCTTCGGCCAAGACGGCTTGGGCCTTTTTCCCAGTCATGCCGCCGTAGAACGTGAAGTGATGCAGGTGCACGGCGTAGCGCTGGTGGCGCGCGTCGAAGAGGTGAGAGAACAGTTCTTCGCCATTTCAGTCGAGAGGCGATTGACACACCCCGCGGTGCTGGCGATGACGCGCACGGCCCGCAATGACCTTTTCAAAGGCCAGTGAAAAAGTGCCTATTGCTTGGTGAATGTTTGCGTACGCAAACCCGGGCCTGAACCCTCGAAGAGTGTCAGCTCATTGCCGTTGACGCTGTACTCAATGCTGCCGCCGCAATTGGTGCAGCTGGGGCAGCTGGGCGTGAAAGTGATGTTCGTGCCGCTGCCTACGGTGGTGCCCACTTGGCGCACGTATGTGCAGCCCCCGTCACTGTCCATGGCTTCGTCAACCAACGACAAATCAGGGTAATTGGAAACAAGGGTTGACCTGCGGGGCTCGCCCGCCGCGCCGCTCCCACCGTCGATGGCATAATGGGTAATGGCAATTAGATTGTACGTGCCGGGAATCAAAGTGCCGCCGCTTGGCGTGGGAGGCGTTGCAGACGAGAACATCGGCGTCACATAGGCACCGCCCGGCACCAAGGTGCTGCACATGGTCTGATCGAAGCAGAGATCAGCCGAGCCGCCGCCGGTGCCTGAGGTGCCGCCCCCTGTTCCACTCGAGCCGCCACCGGTGCCCATGTCGCCACCGCCTGTGCCGGTTGAGCCGCCGCCAGTACCCGTGTCGCCTCCCCCCGTGCCAGTCGACCCGCCACCTGTGCCCGAAGTGCCCCCGCCCGTTGCTGTTGAGCCACCGCCGGTCGCCGTCGAGCCACCGCCCATTCCAGAGGTGCCGCCGCCCGTGCCTGCGGTGCCTCCACCCGCACCGCCGTCTTTCTTGGTGACGTTGCTCGAGCCGCACGCCATCGGCAACGCCACGATTGCCGCGCTCACCACTGCACAGAACCAAAGCTTCTTCATCACGGTGTCTCCTTTAAGTCGAAAATCGTCTAGGGCAGGGTGTCTAATACGGGGGGCGGGGAGCACTAAGCGATTTCCCCTCGAGGGCGTTGGCTACAAGCCGCTGTCTACGCGCGTGAAAGTGTCACCCAGGTTGGCGATGGAGTCGTTGTTGGCGTCGACCCAGTCAAAAATGTACCAGCTGTCGGGGTATGCCATGCGGTTGGGCAGCATCACGTTGGCCCATAGGTAGGCCGCGGCTTGCGTACCGTAGCCGCCATTGCAGACGCCGTAGCCAATGAGTGCCAGTGTGCCGTTGGTGGGGTCCGTCGCGAGTTCGATCAAGAAGCGGTCGTGGTGCGGCGAGCATTCTGACACGGTCATCGAGGTGAGCGTCGCTTCGTCGCTGCGCCGTTTGAACGAGTAAGTGTCGACTCCGTTGGTGTGAAAGTAGACTTTGGTGAGCTGCTGCGTGCGCTCGAGCCACTTGAGCGGCTTGTTGGGAAAAGGCCCGCCCGCGGTGATCACGGTAGCGCCGGTGCCGAGAAGCAGTTCTCCCGTCGTTTGATCAACCCAGCTGGGGTTGCTCTGCGGCCCGTAGCTGATCACCGTCGAGGCCGAACAGTTTTGCGCGACGGTCGAAGCGAGCACGTTGGTGGCTGCGTCGTCGATGGCGATGCCGTCGTAGATGGCATAGACCTTTTTGTTGGCGCAGAAGTTGGGAAAGGTGAGGTCGACGCAGCGGCTGCCGTCGCAGAATTGGTCAGCCGCGCAGCTCACGCCGCAAGCACCGCATTGCGCAGGTGTATTCGTGGCTGCACACGAGCCTTGGCAGCACCCGTTGCCCGCGCCACATGCATTGCCGCACGCGCCGCAGTCGTTCGCCGTGTCGAGCGCTTTGCAGGTGCCTTGGCAGCACGCTTGGCCGGCGCCGCACACGTTGCCGCACGCTCCGCAGTTGAGCGGCTCGTTCTGATCATCGACGCAGCGATCTTCGCAGCACGTTTTGCCTTGGCCACATGGGTTGTTTGGGCCACAGGCCGCCATGCAGTTGCCGCCTTGGCATACCTTGCCGGCAGCGCACTGGGCGTCGTCGGTGCAGCTCTGGCATGAATGATCAGCCAGGCACACTCCGCTCGGGCAATCAGCTCCCGACTTGCAGCCCCGCTCGCAGACGTGATCGTCGCGGCAGTAATTTCCACCGGTGCAATTGTCGGTGGTGCCCGGCAGACACGCGACGCAGGTGCGCGAACCGGGGTCGCAACGAGGGGCTGAAGCACCGCAGTGCCCGTCGTTGACGCACAGCACGCATGCGCCGCGCGCCACGTCGCACTGTTGGCCGTTGGCGCAGCCTTGGGTGGCCGTGCAGCCCGGCACGCAGGCTTGGTTGCTGCACACATTGCCGGCAGGGCAGTCGCTGTTTTGCAAACACGCCACGCAGGTGTGTGTCGCCATGTCGCAGGTGGGAGTCGCAAAAGGGCAGGTGCTGCTGTCGACGCAGGCCACGCATGTTTGGCTCGCCACGTCGCACGCGGGCAGCGCAGGGTTTTTACAGTCGGTGGCGCTCAAGCAGGCGACGCACGTTTTTTGCGTGAGCTCGCACAAAAGGCCCATGGGGCAGTGGGGGTTTTGCGGCGAGCAGCCGGGCAAGCAGGTGTGCTCGGGGCTGCACACGCGGCCGGGGCCGCAATGCGTGTCTTGCGTGCACTCGGCGCAGAAGTCTGAACCCGCGACGCAATACGTGCCTGGCGGACAGGAGCCTTGGTCGGTGCTGCAGCCGATGACGCACTGGCCCTCGGCAGAGCAGGTTTGCCCATGTGGACATTCGGCCTGCGGGCCACAGCTGCCGCACGTGCCGTTGGGCAGACACAAACCCGAAGCGCACTGCACGTCTTCGCGGCATTCGACGCACATGTAGCGAGCGTCTTTGCCCCCGCAGAAAGGCTTGGTCGAATCGGTACACTCGGCGTCTTTTTCGCAGGCGAGCGGGTCGCTCCCGCATCGGCAAGCGCTCAGGGCGGCCGTCAAACCAAGCAAGGCGAGTGAATATGAGCGTTTAGACATGGGCAGACGCACGTGAGGGTGAACGTTTCTGGTGTATCGGCCCTTCGTTTCAAGGCGTTGCGCTTGAAGTGAACAGCGTTTGTCAGGAACTGAGAGTGGGCTAAGCGAAACGCGTCTCGCCTGGTTTGAAAGAAGGAGTGGTTTATGGCCCTCAAGCGCGTACTGGTGGTGTCTGAATCGCTGTCGCGAGGTGGTTTAGAAACCCGGCTGTGGACACAAGCCCGGGCGTTGCGGGCCCGCGGGCATCACGTGTTTTTTGCCACCGCGAGTGCACATGTGCCCAAGGCGTTGGTGGAGGTGTCGGCCGGCGTGTTTCCCGGGCTGGCGGTGAGCTTGCAGGCAACCGCGCACCAGTGTGCGAGCGCGGCCGAAGTGTTGGCGCGTATGGCCTCCGAGCTGAACGTCGATGTCATTCATGCGCACCCATTTGCGTCGTTGTTGCCCGCGGCGATGGCCTCGGCGCTTGCCGACAAACCGTTGGTGGTGACGCTGCATGGCCCCTCGTCGCTGGTCGCAGGGCCCAACGCCGACACTGCCCTCTTCGACAGTATTCTGCCGTGGGCCGGTGCGATTGAAGCGGTGTCTGACGAGCTGCGCGCGTTGGTGCCGACGTCGCTGGTGCCGCGGTTGACGGTGGTGCCCAACGCGGTAGACCTGACGCACTTTCGGCCGGTGCAGCGCCGCGCGAATGGGCCGTGGGCATTCATCGGCCGGCTCGAAGATGGCAAGGCGCGCGCATTAGAAACGTTGGTGCAAACAGCTTCGGCGCTCGGCATTCGCGAATGGCACGTGGTGGGCAGTGGTTACGAGCAGGGTGAAGTGCGTCGTGCGCTGGCCACGCCGCCAAGCGGAGTGAAGGTGTCGTTCATCGACTGGCATGACGACGTGGCTGCGTTGTTGGCGCAGGGTTATGCGGGTGTGGCGGGTATGGGCCGCGTGGTGCTCGAAGCGGGCGCGATGTCGTTGCCATGCATTCTCGCGGGCTATGGCGCGCTGCACGGCCTGGTGAACGCCGAGCGCTTCGACGGTTTTGCCTGGAGCAATTTTTCAGGCCGTGGCGCAGAAGCGGTAACCGAAGCGCAGCTCGCTGCCGAAATGAAAGCGGTCGACGAAGCTTCGTTGACGGCCACCAGGGCGCGCATTGCCGCCGGCCATGATGAGGCGAAAGTGAGTCTTCAGTACGAGGCGATGCTCGAGAGTGCTCGCACGGTGCCGTCAGCGCGCGAGCGGCTGTTGCAGATTCACGGGTTGATGCGGCGGAGTGACGCCGCGAGCCGCGCGGCGTGGGCGGTTGATCACAGCTTGGCGGTGGGTTTGTCGACCTTACTGCGCCAACCGGGAGAGCCGTTTTTGTCGAACGTGAGTCACCAGCTCAGCGTGTCGATTGATGGGTCGATTCGTGCCGAGCTGGCTGAAGTGAAGAAAATGGTGCTCACCGCGCAAAACGCCAATGCGCCGCAGTTGGGCGAGATTCAACGCGCGCTCATGGCAATGGGCGAGCGAATGGAATCGCTGAGCCGTTCGGTCGAGGCGTTGCACACGCAACTTGCGGCGGTGAAAGAAGCGATGCCGCGCCCATTGGCAGAGCAGACCCGCGACGTGGTGGCGATGCTGCGAGGGCGATCGCGCTAACTTTTGGGCGGCGCATCTTTTTTTGCGACGGATCAGCGCCTTGGGTGTCTTCATGTCAAAGCGCAAAAGCCCCTTGAGTTGACGCCCTCTTGCGCGGGAATGTCTGAGGGCGGAGGTGTGGGGACTGGCGGCGCTGCCGCGGGGGGTTCATCGGCGGGCGGAGGCGTCGGCACCGGTGGAGGCGCGCACATGGGCGGTGGTTCTGCAGCGAGCGAGGAAGCTTGAGAGGGGACATAGCCATCGGACGGACCCACTAAGCGAGTTGTGTGTACCGTTGTTCCGAGCCCAAGACGCTGAAAAGCTGGGCTCGGCCTCGACGAACCAGTCGCGTCTCAAGGCCAACGTGGTCGCACGAGTGACGCGTTGGGCGCGTGTCGGCGCAAGGCGGCTTCGACCTCGTCCAGAGAGTGGAGCTCCGACGCATGTTGAAACACGTACGTGAATGACTCGCGGTAGTCATTCGCCTCGGCGCGGGCGAGGGCGAGCGCTGGGTTCTCCATCGTCGCGACATAGGTCGCACGGCCAAGTCCGATGATGTGGTGGACGAGGTCGCCAAAGCGGTCGTCGCCGCACGGCAGCTGGTTTCCGCTCGAGTCTTCCCACGCTTCGATGCGCTTGCGAAGTGGCCACGCGACCTGAAACACCGCGTCTCGATAGCGAAGGCAGTCGACATAAGAGAAGCGCTTCGCGAGGGCCGATCCAAGCTCGTTCATAGACGCGCCGGTGCCCCAACCAATCGCATCGACGATTGGCCAGAGCTCGTCCTCCGAGGGAGTCTCAAGCGTCGCAGTGAGGAGTTCCGCGACTTGCCTGCGGAAGGTCACGCGCGGGTGTTCCCAACGTGCGTCATCGCCGGTGAACACTCGCTCGCCGTCGTGGAATCGTACGCGCGCATCGGGTCCCAGACCCAGCTCCAGGAAGCCAACGCCATAGACGGGGTGGCAGACGACCTCGGTGCGGATCGTTTCATCTCTCCGTGCGTCGAAATAGTCGGGCGGCGGCGCAAGCTCGACGAGAACACGGTCCCATTCTTCGAGCGAACGAGCGTCGAGCGCGGCCGATACCAGCGCAGCGAGCTCGAACTGTGGGTCGTCTTCGAACGGGTTCGCGCGGTCGACAGCGAGCAGCTCAAACAGTGACGCCGTGGCAACCCGATTCGGATCGGCGAGAAATGCCGCAAGGAGCCGTGGGCCGTCTAACGCGCGTGCGCGGTTCTCCGCGAAGTTGCGCGCCGCCGACCGGAAATTGGTCTCGTCTTCAGTCATTTGGAATGAGTTCTTACCCGAATTTCGAGGAGCGATTCCCCTGAGACCCGAAAAGACGTGCGATGCCTCAGCGTCCTCATGGTTGCCGGCGCTCCTTCCTCTTCTTCTTCGATCCACCCTCTGACAGGCGCGAGAGAAAGGCCTCACGCACACGCTCGAACGCGGCGAGTGGATCGAACGAAATACCGAGCGCGAGCAGTGGCGGAATGTCTGCGAGGAAGGCCCGGTCGTCGATCTTTTCGGCGAGATTCGCCTCGAATTCGGCGCGCGTGACGCGGTGGCCATCGTTCTCTAGGTAGCGGTTGAAACAGGTGACAACTTTCTCGGGGTCCAGGCCGTCGAGGCGGGCGAGGGCCTCCGAGAGATCGAAGAGGTCTCGCCCCTTCTTGCGCTGGTAGAGAGCGCGCAGCTTCGTGCCAAGCAGCTCCTCGGGCTCGTAGGTCAGCACGTCCGCAGCTCCGCTGTGCCACGGGCTGTCGACTTGGAAACGGGCCTTGCGCGGACCGAGCACGCAGAGGTGCTCCCGAGTGTTGGTCTCCACCTTGAGTTTGAGGGGGGTGACTGGCCTGGTTTCCGATTCGAAACGGTAGAAGAAGGTTACGCGGCCTTGGCCCTGCTTCCACTGCGGCTTTCCAAGCCATGGGTCGAGCCTGGCGCGCACCGCATCCATGACCGGTCCGAATGGGCCCGCATTGACTTGAACGAGATCGATGTCTTCCGAGTAGCGGCCCGGCGGGTTGAAGTGGAGTTTGTGCAAGGCCGTGCCCCCGCGGAAGGCCACCTCGCGCGCGAGATATTCATCCGAGAACAGATCAACGATTGCTCGGCAGACGACGAGGTCCTGCTCGACCTGCGCGTCCGTAGACCACGGTGCCTGCGAGCGCCAAGCCGTGATGTGCGCACGCGGGATCATGTTTCAGCCTCGACCTTCTCGTTCACGAGTACGTGCCAGCGAGCATCTTTTGCCGCTCGGCGCGTGGAGCGATCAGATCGGAGAGGCACGAACCTGGGTCGCTGTGCTGCAACCCACGCCGCGAGTGGGACTGCGATGTTGCTGGCGCCGACTTGGTCCAGAATGTGCCCCAGTCGCTGTGCATTCGAAAGCTCGCCGTCGAGCTTCGCGGCCTCGACGAGTCGGTGACCGTCCATCTTCTCCGCGAGATCAGCGAGCACGGTCGCGACATTCCCAAGATGCCCCGCACCCTCGAGATAACGAAGGAGGTCCAGTGCGGTGGCTTCCGGTGTCGACACGCGCATGGTGCCGGTTTCCGTCTTGATCTCCATCGTCGGCACGCGTTCGATGTAACGCTTTCGGAAGAACCTTAGCCGTGCGCGGCCGGCGACCGTCGGTCGGAGCTGCTTGTTCGTGACCACCTGGAACTCTTGCGGTTGGTGATGCGCCGCCCCGTGAAGCGACGCCGCGCTGAGGAGGCCTACGTAGTAGCGCAGGCCGGAAAACTTCATGAGTTCGTCAATGTACCAGGCCGGTGGCGGTGCCTCTGCCTCGCGGTACTCCATTGGCACGATGACGAAGAAGCCGCGCCGGGGGACGGAGAGTCGTCGCTTGACCACGAGTCGCTGGACGGCCTTCTTCAACGCCTCGTCGGAGATGCCGAGTTCTTCGAGCGCTTCATCCCGCGTCAGGACGTAGCGCCCGGTCGCCTGGTACGAGTCGACCAGTTCCGAAAGCGTCTCGGGCGTGGAGCGCGGTTCCGTATGCATAACGGCACGCTGTATGTCCCGTTTAGAGTCCATAACCATAAAAGATAGTATGCCGACGGTCCTGTTGCGGCAAGAAGTAAGCTAATCGGGACTATTTTAGTCCCGTTACGCATATATAAATGCGGGTTCCGAGATTTACGTCCAGACCTCGAACGTCTTGTGGTTCGTTAATAGTTCATAGATGATGTTAGCCAAGGAGGCTCGATGCCGAAGAGCATGGGCGAAGTGAAAACGTTTCCGCAGACCATCCCTTTCCGTTTGGAGCAGGCGACGTGGCTTCGAGAGGAAGCGAAACACATCGGCTCTGTGAACGAGGCCGTTCGCCGCTGCGTAGAAGACGCGCGCAGTATGTACAACCTGCCCGGCATACAGGTCAGCAAGCTCGACGCTGATGCACGCGCTCGCGGCATGGACCGACGCGAGTACATGAAGCACCTTC
Source organism: Myxococcaceae bacterium (assembly GCA_019694575.1). Taxonomy (GTDB): domain Bacteria; phylum Myxococcota; class Myxococcia; order Myxococcales; family Myxococcaceae; genus JAIBBR01. The sequence goes on along the minus strand of JAIBBR010000031.1, from coordinate 6,733 downwards.
TCGCGCTCCGGTACGAGGCCATCATCAAAGGTGAAGTCGAGAAGGTCCCTGGAAAGGGGCAGCGCTGACAAGCGGGCGAAGGTCAGAGCAAGCAGCATTTTGCTCCGGTCCACACTTTGCCTGACTGGTTGGCGCAGCTTCCGAAAGTTCCGTCGGTGCAAACCGTTGCGTCGCGCACGCAGCACATCGAGCCTGTCCAATATATGCCTTGGCTGGTGCGGTTAGCGCAGTTGCCAAAATCACCCGCGACGCACGTGGCTGACATTTCGATGCAGCAGTTGGTTCCGGTCCAATGAAAGCCTTCGCTGATTCGGTTTGCACATTGACCGAAGTTGCCCGCCACACATTGGGTGATAGCCGGAACGCAACATTGGCTACCGGTCCACATCATGTCTGACCTATTGGCGCAGTTGCCGAAGTCGCCATCGACGCACAAGGTCTGACCGCATTGGCCTTTGGTGTTGCAGGTGCCGCTTGCGCAGGTTCCACAAGACATGGCGCAGGTGGGGTCAGGGCCGCATACGCGATGAACGCAGGCCGGCGTGCACATCGCACCACCGTCACCGCCATTTCCACCGTCTACTGTGCTTGCGCTGCATGCGGTGTCGCACGCGCAGCCCATGTCGCAGGCGGCGGTTACGTTGCAGGCGCAGGCATTGGCCCGGCACACCCGCTCAGCGTCACAGGTGAGGCCTACGTCGCAGCCAGAGCCGGTCGTGCACGGGCAGCCCGATGCGCCCACGGGGCAGGGAGCCGAGCTACATGCGGCCAACAGCAATACGGCAATAAAGGGTAGGCGAGTCATCATTGCCCTCAAGTAACACGCCCACGGAAATTGCTTGGCTTCCGAGGGCTCATTTTTTGTGGGGAATAGGAGACTTGAAGCCGTAGAAAATTATCAACCCAAACATGCGATGGCACACGCCTTTCCACGTTTTCCCTCGAAGAATGGGTTGAGCTTCACGTCGCTGGTGTCGTTGTGAGTCACCACCAGTACCTCGGTTTCGACAGCTGTCTTGGAGAAATACTGGAGAAGAATTCGAATCAGGCGCCGAGCAGTTCGCTCGCGGCGGTTGGGCTTGGCGGCGAGGGAGTGGTCTTGGCCAGTGCTGCGATCTCTTTGGCGAGATCACCTGAGTGCCAAACAACCAGCCAGTCGTGTCTCTTCATTCCCTGAATGACCAAGAATCGGTCGCCCTCACAATACGCGCCCCGAATTTCTGAATGGCGCACATTCCACGTCGTGAGCTGAACGTTGAAACGGTGTGGTCGAAACCCCAGCCTTCGGTTTGTAATTAACAGATCTCCACCACGCGCCTCACCGTTTTCGAAATGGTTCGCGGTGACTTGCCGCACAATGGCCTCGCCCGGTTCCAGCTCGAACGTTGGCGGTTTAGCGAAAAGCCGGGTCGCTGCCCAAATTGGGCCCACGGCTAGCGCCAATGCCGATCACTTGGCGTGAGCTTGTGCGGGACCGGCGAGTCGATCATGGTGCGGCAAACTCGAGGTCAGGAGTTCGCCGATGCGGCTCAAGGATGCGCTGGAGATAGTTCCAGAGTTCCTTCCGGGTAATTTCGAACAGGTAGCGCGGCATCTCGCCCCGGAGTGGGTCGAGGATGCCCTCGCTGCTACCGGAACGGCGACAATTCGCCGACGACGGCTTCCGGCTGAACACGTCATCTCGTTGCTCATCGGGATGGCCCTGATGCGCAACGAGTCTATCGAGCGGGTTGCGCTGCTCGACGCACCCACGCCGCCTGGAGAAGTAACACCGCGAGCTGATCGAGGTGTCGTTTGAAATTGAAAACCCCGAGAACCGTTGCCGATTCTCGGGGCTTCTCAACAGCGAGGAGTAGGGGACTTGAACCCCTGACCTCCGGCGTGACAGGCCGGCGTTCTAACCAGCTGAACTAACTCCCCATCAACTTCAGGTACTGCAGCTACCGCAAACAACTGCGACTGCCTACTGCGTTCTTCTTGGGCGGAACAGGGATCGAACCTGTGACGCTCGCCGTGTAAAGGCGACGCTCTACCGCTGAGCTATCCGCCCCGCCCGTTGAAACGTGGCGGCTCTTAGGTCGGGCACTACTTGCTGTCAAGGACACCTTCGAGGACATGCAACGTTTGTTGAACCGCCTTCTCGACGCCGGGGTTGTCGAGCCGGAGCGCGAACTCGTGCAGCGTGCCGCCGGGCCGAAGTGTCTCGAGCAAACGCGTGTGCGTGCCAGGGTCGATGTTGGTCACCATGCCGCGAATGTCTTCGAGGTACACCTCGAGCGACTGCGCGGCTTCGGCCTTGCTCGAAGCTCCCTTGCGAAAAGTGCTGGCCGCCAAGTTCAAGCGCATCACGATTTCAGCGGGTGACGGCGCCTGAAACATTTCAGCCGTCGTCTCATGCAGCTCATTTGGCTTATCGCTGTTGCCGGTGGCCATCGACGCCTCCCCCAAAGCGAATTGGAGCACGCGATGCGGGCGAGCTCAAGCGGTGAGGGAAATTTAAGGGACCAAGGAAAGCATCTTTTGTACGGCTGCTCCGAAGCTCACTGTCAGCGACGACTCATTGATGTCAATGGTGACCAACTGCGTGATGTTGAGGTCTCGCAGCACCTTCGTGGCCGCGAGCGCTTCTTCTTGCGTGGAGGTCTTCTGAGCCAGCGCGCGCAACTCATCTCCCAGTTGCTTTACAAAGTCAGGGTTGGCTGCTCGTTGTTCGACGAGCTGCTTTAGTGTGTCGAGGTCACCTTTGGCCACGTATTCCCGAGCGGAAACTGAATTACCCTGCACCAGCGCCATCTGCTCAGTGGTCATGCCAGAGGACCGAGCGTGGTGCACCAGAGGATCGCCAGGGTCTGCACGATCTAGACGTTCCAGCGCTGCTTTCGCGCCCAAGGCTCTTCGGGTTTTCGCGAGCTCTTGAGGGCTCTGCATCTTCCACGACTTATCTGCAGACCCATGCGTGTTAGAACCCGAAACACTGCCTGGCTGCTCCAACGCAGCTAAAGCGTCCAGCAGCGCCGCCGGCAGGCTGACCTGCTGCATACCGAGCTGAATAGACGTATTTCGAAATTGCTCGCGCACCTTGGGCACCAAGTCAGGTTTGAGTGTCCCGTTCTTGATGTCGGCCGTTACTTCGCGCAACTGGTCGGCGAGAGACCGAAATGCCCTCTCAAGCGCCGAGGTGTTACGGTTAAGGGCGGCAAGGACAGCATCGTTCAAAGACAGAGAAATGGCCTGCATGGGCGCCTTGATGGCAATGCCACCCTCGCGCCCACTTTGCGATGGGCCTCCGACACCCCAGCTGGCCATGGCTCAGTTATCCGCGGCCGCCGCTCATGCTGCTAATGATCTTCATCAGCATCTGGTGGCGCATGTTGAGAAGCTCGGTCAAGAAGGCGATGATGCGTTCCTGCTCTTTCTGCGTCTCGCTGAATTCGATGCGGCTGCGTTCATCAGGGTCTTTGATCTTCGAGAGCAGCTCGGCCAACTTTGGCTTGAGGCCGCGCTTTACCATCTGTTGGGCCGACTCCAGTACGCCGCTCTCCAAGGGCTCTGCCGGGCCCGACGTAGGCGGAGGTACTGCTTCTCTGATCATGTTGTGAACCGCAGCGGGGTCGGCGCCCGTGGCCCGCATCTCGGCGGCTTTTGTAACGGCCTCCAATTGGGCGAAACTGATGTTCGCGTTCAATAGGGGAGCGATTTCCTTCACAAATTTGTCGGAGACTTCCTGTTGCCTTTTGGGGTCATTGCCCGCAAGGACCATGTCTTGTTCGTACTGAGCCTTGAGATCCCTGAGCTTGGCAGCGGGATCTTGGTTCGCTTGCGCGGCCGCTAGATTTTCCCGGTTCAACCTGGCGATATCGCCGCCACTCCTTATGGCCCAGCCAGGTTTAGACGTGCTCTTGTTGTAAGTGATTGAGGTGGGTTGCGGCTGCGTGGCTTTCGCAACGAAGTCGGCGTTGCTGATCGTCTGCTCCAACGTCTTGCTGGTGCTCGCGAGGCCCAACAATGCTTCGGCATCGATTTCTAACTTGGCGAGCGGCGCCAACGTGGGCTGAATTTGCTTCAACGTCGCCGACACGCCACGCAATTGGCTGTAGTTGCTTTGGCCAATGGCGTTGTTGAGCGACTCATTGGCGTACTTGCTGATGTCGTTGACGATGCCGGCAATGTCTTGGCGGGTGACCAAAACCTGATTGGCGAGGTTCTGATCATGAGGTTTTTCTTTGAGAGCGTTGGCGAGCTCGCTCAGCTCTTTGGTCTTGGTGACGATGTTCGCAACGCGGGCCGAAACGTAGGCGTCTTGCTTTGACTCGGTTGGAGCCGTTGAACCGATTCGATAGTTGGCCTTCAGGTCGATTGGAATCGAGATGCCCATCTGTCGTAAACCTCCTGGCTCATTGTCTCACGCGTTTCTCAAGCGTTGCCATCTTGGCGAAACGCCGTTTTTCCAAAGTCTTGGAAAAACCAAGCAAAACTATGGCGCTACGTTGGCCCGCCCCAAGTTGTCCGCCATGCCGTTTTCGCCGTTGAACCCGCCCGCTGAGCCAGCGCCGTCTAAGTCGCCGAAACAGTACGAGCCTCCGTCAGAACGGGTGAAGCGAAACGCGTAGCTATAAACACCCGCGTCGGCTGGCCCGAAGGTGGCTTGGTACTCGTCATCGTTCATGACTTGGGTGTTGTAAGTGGCGGGAAACCACGCCCAGTCGGCCGACACACCGGGGTCAGCACCGCGCTGCGCTGAAAGAACAAACCCCAATTCCGCGCGCATGGAGGCATGGGCACCCGCGGCTTCGGTCACTCCCGCTTGGTACACACGGCCGTAAACCACTCCGGTACCGCCGTCGACCAAGCTCAAGCTCGACGGAAACTGCGTGTTGCAAAAACTGGGATCAGCCGCTGGTGTCACGGCGAGCGCATGCTGTTGCGAAATCTGATAGCCGCCCACGTCGCTGCCGTTCAAGTCGCAATACGTCCACGTGGTGCCGTTGTCGACGGTGAAGCGAAACGACACGGCCCGGTCGCCCGTGTATGCAGGGTGAAACGTGGCCACGAAATCGTCTTCATTGCCGCTGCCCACGTCGCTATCGAAGCTCGCTTCTTTCCAACCCCAGCCGGTCAACGCCGACGCGTCGGTGTTAGCTGTGCCCACGCCCACTTGCGCGCGCACGTTGGCTTGAGCCCCTGATGCTTCGGTGATGCCCGGCACAATGACCCTGCCGTGCGCCACCACCTGCGCTCCGCTGGCCACCGTTGTCTTGTCGACGCTGAACAACCGGCATGACTGAATTTGCGCCACGCCCACCGACACATGCGCTGCCTGCGCCGCGCTGTAGCCGTTCGCGCTGCCGTCGAGGTCGCAATACACCAGCGGCTGACCCGTCATGCCGAAGCGAAACGCCACATCATACGTGCCCGCTGCGGCCGGCGCGGTAATCACCTTTTGGTACACGTCATAGGCACCTTGATCGTTCGCGTACGAAGCGCTGGCCCAGGTGGTCCACGTTGAAGGCGCGCTACCTTGTGGGCCGTAACCGATTTCAGCGCTGATATTCGCGCCCTGGCCATTGGCATCGGTCACTGTTGCCGCCAACACCCGCGCAGAAATGGGCACCGTCATGCCCGAAGGCACCGCCACCGCGAGCGCCGGGCCGAGCACTTTGCATTCGTCGATATTCATGCCGGTGACCGTGAGCTTGCCGGTTTGATCAACCGTGAAGCCGCTTTCAGCCAACCCATTCGCGTCACAATAACGCGCAGGCCCGTCGTTCAACGTCACCCGGTAAGCAAACGAATACGTGCCCAAGCCGGGGTTGGGCAACGTGGCTTGAAATTCGTCATTCGCGCCGCCGCCGGTGTCGACGTTGAACGTCGCATTCGTCCACGTCCATGTTGAGACCGCGCTGCCCAGCGCGCCATAACCGAGCTCGGCTTTCAAACCTGCTCCCATGCCGGTTTTGTCGGTGACACCCGCGCTGTAAAGCTGCGCGTAAATCACCGGGCCCACTTGGCCGGTCTTCAAGTTGACGTTGGGGGGCGCCTCGACGATTTGACCACCCAACTTGCACCAGTCGACGGTAGGGCGGCTCACCGTGAGCTTGGGCACTTGCGTCGACTGCAAGCCGTTGGTGACGCCGTCGCGGTCGGCCAGCGTCCAATTCACGCCGTCGGTGGTGAAGCGGGCTCCGAGATAGAAGACTTTTTCTTCTGCTCCCATGGCGCCAGGCAGCATCACGTCACCCCGGTACACGTCGAAACGCTTGTCGAGCGCGGTGGGGCCGTCAGCATCGCCTGAGTAACTCGCGTTGACCCAGGTGAAGTCGGTCACCGACGGAGGGCTGGAAAGTGTCGTCGCGTAACCCACTTGGCCGGTGACTCCCGGCGCTCGCCCTGCGCCCGAAGTGAGGCCAGGCACCGACACATGGGCCACCACGCTGACTGAGAGCGGGTTCGCACCTGACGTATCGTGACCCTCGAGCGGGTTTAGAATCAACGCCTCGTCAATGCCGCCGTTGCTTTCGGCTTCGAAAGTAAATGCATTGGGCAAGCTGGCGCTCTGCCCGTCGCGGTTTTGCACCTTCACCTCAACTGTTCCCACGTTGAACGCGACAGGCGTGCGTACGGTCAGCTTGGCACGCGATGCGAGCAACACCTCAGTGCCCGCCTGGCCACCGAAGAAGACTTGAATGCCGTCGCTGAAGCCGGTGCCGTTGAGCGTCACCAGCGTGCCGCCTGC
>JAIBBR010000172.1 GCA_019694575.1 Myxococcaceae bacterium | reverse complement strand
AGCGCGGTGGCTCTGAAGGCAGCCAAGCCGCGGGAATCAGCCGGGGCCACAGGTGTCGCAGCCCGGTGAGCAGCTCCCGCACGTTGTAAGCGGCGAGCAAATTGCGCTCGTGGTGGGCGTTCATGGCGGCGACCAGCCGCGTGTTGAAGGTGTCTGTTTGAGCAATGGCTTGGCCGCGGTCGAGGGCGGCGAAGTCGGGCGCGGTGAGTTTCAGCGTGGCGAAGCCTTGCGCCAGCTGCTCTTGGTATTGGGCCTGAAAGCGGGGGCCCACCGCGGTGGCGTAATGCAAAAGCCGCAGGGTGGTGCCCAAGTCGTATTGCAATTGCTCTCGTACCGCGCGGCTCAAGTCGTCGTGCGACAACACACGCTGCAGACAGGCCAAGCAGTCGTTGAGCGGCCCGTCGTCGGCGCCGCTTGAAACCGACTGGCCGCGAAAATAGCGACGAAACACTTCGCTCGCCGCCCGCCACGCCTTGATGTCTCGACGCGTGGCTTCTGACAGGGCTGGTCGAGGTTCATTGACCCAGGCGCTCAACGACGGAGCGCTGGTGGGTGCTTCGGCCGAAAAGAGTGTTCCCTGAAGGCTGCCCATGCATGACAGACGAAGCACGCTGCGTGCCGGGCGCAGAACGCGTGTCACCGGGTGAAAAGTCAGGCCTTTTCAAACGCGCCTGTTACCTGCGGTGGGCAAGGGCGATGGCGAATCGAGGCTCCAACGTCACATCGTCAAAGGTGCGACGGCGTCGGGGTAAAGGTGCTTAATGTGCACCCCGGCTTTGAAGTCGTGCGCGGTTTGAAAGTGCGCTGACAAGTCGAGGTCTAAATAGACTTTGGCGTGATCATACAGGCCAAAGCTGGTTGAAAAGCAGAGCTGATTGCGCTCGTCGATGGCATAGCCGTCGCGCACCACGTCATGGCCGAAGAGGGCAACGTTGGCTCCCAGCGCGGCGAGGCAGCGCTGCGAACGTTCGGCGCTGGCCATGCGCGCCCACAGCATTGCGCCCAGCACCGGCACTTTGAAGAAGTCGTCCATGCCGTAATTTTCGTAGCCCTCGAGCGGCACGGTTTCGAGCGCTTCCAATGATTCAATTTCAGCAGCAGGTGCTGCGTGCATCATCGCCACGCCGCAGGGCGCCACGGCGACGAGAGGAAAAGTGCGCACCCAGTCGCGAAAACGGTCGGTGGCGTCGGGCCCCAGGCGGGCTTCGAGCATCGCTGCTTCGTTGGGGTGAAATTTCGAGGTGATGGGGCCACCCACGTGCGAATGGTCGTGGTTGCCGAGCAGGCAATGCACCCGGTGGGGAAACCGCGCCTGGGCTTTTTGCACCGCCTCAATCAGCGCGGGCGATTCATCGCGGTACGGCGTGCCCAGGTGGTCAGGCCAGTGTTCGGCGGTGACCTCGTCGGGCCCGTGCACCAAATCGCCCGTCATCACCAAGTGGGCGTTCGCCCCCGCGCCCTCGAAGTGGCGCAGCAGCGCATTGAAGTCGTTCAAGTTTCCCTGCAAGTCGGTGCACACCAACAAGCGGCCTTGCGCAGGCAATGTCAGCAACCGGGGCATCGGTGGGCCATTCTATAGCGCACCTGGTGACGGCCAAGGTGCTCCGTTGAATGCTCGACTGTAGTAGGAGCGAGCCGCTCGTCATGCCCGCGCTGACCCTCACAGAATGGATCTCGCTCGTCGACGCCCGACTCCATGCGCCACTGCAGGCCGAGGCGGCGCAATGGGTTGAGCGGCCGTTGGCGCTGTTGCCCAAAGCTTCACAGGTGGTGCTGGTGGGCCACCGCGCCGCCGGCAAAAGCACCGTGCTGCCCGTGGTAGCCGCCTTGCTGGGCCGGCGCGGCTATGACTTAGACCATGAAATCGAATGGTGGTGGAACCGCCCGGTGCGCGACTGGGTGGCGGCCGATGAGCCGGGCTTTCGCCAGAGTGAGCGTGAAGCGTACGCCCGCATTCCCCTGCAGGCGGTGGTGGCGGTGGGCGGAGGCTTTTGGTCGAACCACGCTGCGTTGCTGCGCGGCGCGCTGGTGGTCGAAGTGCCCATCAGCTTCGAGACCTATTGCGAGCGGTTGCGCGAAGACCGTGGCCGGCCCCGCTTGATGCCCCTCGTCAGTCTCGACGAAGAGCTGCGCCAGGTCTTCGAAAAGCGCGAGGCGGTGCATCGACGCTTGCCCCGCCTGTCGTGGGTCGAATTTTGGTTGAGGCAGCACGCCGGTTTTCGGCCCAAGCGCATGGTGACGCTGCCGGCGGGGGCCGACGCTGAACGTTTCGCGGTGCGCGCTTTTCAAAAAGGCGCCGACGCGGTTGAAGTTCGCACCGACTTGTCTGACCCGCAAACCCCCGTGGCCGCGGTGGCCGATATTTTGCCCGTGTGGGCGTCGAGCCGGGGCAGCGCGGTGCCAATGCACTGGCGGCCGCATTTGTCGGGCACCGACGTGCCCAAAGGTGAAGGCCCGGGCGCGCTGGCGTCGTTTCATTCGCTCGAGCCGCTCACCACCGCCCAAGCGCTCGAGGTGTGGGAGCGCTTCGACGGGCCCGCGCTGATAAAACATGTCGAGCCGCTCGGCGCGCCCGAGCGTTTTCCTGAAGTGCTGCACACCCAGGCGCGGTTGATTGACCGTTTCGGCAGCGACCGGGTAACGGTGTTGGTGACGGGCGCCACGGCGTTGCCGTTTCGCTGCGTGTTGGCGCGGCGAAATGCGCTCGACTATTTGGCTTTTGACGCCGACTTTGCCGCCGCGCCGGGTCAGCGCTTGCTCGAAGACAGCGTGCGTGAATACCGCTCGCCGGTGTTACGGGCGCAACGCTTGGGCATCGTTGGCAGTGACATTCGACATTCGCGCTCGCCCCGCGTGCACCCCCAGCCGTTCGACCGCATCGAATGGCCCGCCAACGCCGACGTGGCGCCGTTGCTTGAAGCGCTGCGGCCTTATTACCGCGGCCTGGCCATTACCCACCCTTTCAAGCGTGCCGTGGCCAAGGCGCTCAACTCGGCGTTGAATTCAGTCAACACCGTGTGGCGTGACGCGGGGCATTGGCAGGGCAGCAACACCGACGTGGAAGGCGCGCGGGTGGTGTTGGCGGCGCTCAAGGCTTCGTCAGTCACGGTGCTGGGCAATGGCGGAGCGGCCGACGCGCTCGACTTGGCGGCGGCCCATTTGCAACTCGGGTGTCGTTTTGTGCGCCGTGCCGACATTGGCGCCAAGCCGTTGACCGGCACCTGCGTGTGGACCTGGCCCGCCCACGTGCCAGTGCCCGACGCGCTGCGCTTCGAGGGCGCCAAGGTGGCGGTGATTGCTTATGGCCATGCCGCGCGCACCATCAAACGGCAGATCATCGAGCGCGGAGGCACACCTCTGCTATTAGGCCACCGTTGGTTCGTCGCCCAAGCACGGGGACAGCGGGCCCGCTGGGAGCTATGAGAAGCCAGGCGTCATGAATACTTTTGGTCAACTGTTTCGACTCACTACCTTCGGCGAAAGCCACGGCCCAGCGATGGGCGCGGTCATCGACGGGTGCCCGTCGGGAGTGGCGCTGACGGTCGAAGACATTCAAACCGCGCTCGACCGCCGTCGCCCTGGCCAATCAGCATTGGTGACGGCGCGCCAAGAAAGCGACCGGGTCGAAATTCTCTCGGGTGTTTACGAGCGAAAAACACTGGGCACCCCTATCGCTGCGGTGGTGCGCAACCATGACGCGCGCGCGCAAGACTACGCCCAGCTGACGGTTGAAGACCGGCCCGGCCACGCCGACGCCGTGTGGAAGGCGCGCTTTGGGCACCGCGACCCGCGTGGGGGAGGGCGCACCAGCGGCCGTGAAACGCTTTCACGCGTCATCGGTGGTGCGGTGGCCGAAGCGCTGCTTCTCCATGACGTGCCGAGCGTGCGTACCGTGGCGTGGGTGTCTCAAGTCGGCACGTTGAAAGCGCCTTTGCCGAAGACCGCTCCGACGCGCGCGCAGGTCGACGCGCACGCGACAAGGTGCCCCGACGCACCGACGGCCGAAGCAATGGCCGCGGCGATTGTGCAGGCGAAAAACGAGGGCGACAGCTTAGGCGGTATCATCACCGTGCGTGTCGACGGGGTGCCGGTCGGGTGGGGCGAGCCCGTTTTCGGCAAAATGAAAGCGTGCATGGCCCACGCCTTGGGCAGCATCGGCGCGGTGACGGGGGTGGTGTGGGGCAGCGACGATGTGCTGGGTGATTTGCAGAAACGCGGTCGCGACTTTCACGCGCCGGGCGAGTTCGGCCCTTCTGAGGTGTACGGAGGCATTCAAGGCGGGCTTTCCAACGGTGAGCCGATGTCGTTGTCGGTGTTTTTCAAACCGCCCGCCACGCTGGCCCACCACGCCAAGCAGGGCCGCCATGACCCGTGCATTCTGCCGCGCGCGGTGCCGGTCGTCGAAGCGATGGCCTTGCTGGTGTTGGCTGACATGTGGCTCTTGCAAAACGCACGGCCGCACCAGCCATGAAAGGCCCGGGCGCGTACCAGCCACTCAACGACACGTGGGGGCGCTTCGACGCGCTGGTGAAGACGTTGCCCGAAAACACCGCGGTGCTGCTCGATGCGCGCGTGGCCCAGTTGCACCCGCATGTGCGAAGGGCGTTGCGACAGCGCACCGTGGTGGCGATGCGCGCGGGCGAGGGCGCAAAGTCGCTGTCTTCACTGGGCCGTCTGGCAGGTGCGCTGAAAGCGCTGCCCCGCAACGGCACGTTGCTGGTGGTGGGCGGAGGCACGTTGGGAGACTTGGGCACGGTGGCGGCCCATGTGCACAAGCGCGGGCTCAAGTTGATTCACGCGCCTTCGACTTATTTGGCCGCGGTCGACAGCAGCGTGGGCGGCAAGGGTGCGCTCAACGCGGCAGGTGCGAAAAACGTGCTCGGCGTTTTTCACTACGCCGAGGCCTGCTGGTTGTGCCCTGAATTGTTCACCACGCTTTCGCCGGCACAAGCACGAGAAGGCCTGGCCGAAGCGGTGAAGATGGCAGCGTGCCTCGGGGCGAAGCGTTTTGCTGCTTTCGAAAAATCGTTGGAGCTCTCTGTGTCGGCCGTGAAAAGCGCGCGGCAATGCAAGGCGAAAGTGTGCGCGGTTGACCCGTACGAGCAAACCGGCAAGCGCACGGTGCTCAATTTCGGCCACACCTTGGGCCACGTGCTCGAAGCGGCGAGCGGTTTTCGGTTGCGGCATGGAGAAGCCGTGGGCTTGGGCATGACGTGCGCGCTCGACGTGGGCCGCCACGCAGGTGTCACGCCCGAGGCCGTGGCGCAGCGGGTAGAAGCTTTGTTGAAACGCCTCGGTTTTCACCGCGCGGCTTTGGCCAAGGCGATGAAGACAGTGTCGCGCGCCCGGCTTCAGTCGACGCTCGCGGCCGACAAGAAAAGCGTCTCTGCCCAAGCGTTGCGCATGGTGCTGCTCACCCGTGTGGGGGGCTGGGTGGTGAAACCTTTGGCGCGGCGTGAAATCGAAGCGTTGCTGCCCGCGTGGCAACAAGGCCGCCGCCCATGAACTTGTCCAAGGCGCCGCTGAAGCCTGCGCGGTTGTGGGCGCCGGTGTCGAAGTCTGACGCGGTGCGCGCATTGCTGTTGAGCCACGTGCTGGAGCTCCCCGTGCCTGCAGAATTGTCAGCGCCGTGGGCCACCGACGTGAAAGCAGTGCACGACGGGTTGAGCGCGCTTCGTGGAGCAGCGGCCGATGAATGCATTGACCTCGACTGTGGTGATGGCGCGGCGCCTTTGCGCTTTCTCCTCGCGCAAGCGGCGGTGACACCGGGTGCCCGGGTGCGTTTCTGGGGCTCCGCGCGACTGGGTGAACGCCCCCACTCGGGTTTGAGAGAAGCCTTGCTCTGCGCCACTTCAGCGCGCGGCTTGAGAATTAACGGTGGCGCAGGCTGGCCGATAGAAGTCTTCGCGCCGCTCGCACCGGCTTGGGTAGAACGTTTCGAAGTGGCTGGTACCGAAACGAGCCAATTCGTCAGCGCGTTGCTTTTCGCGGCCGCGGCGCAAGTGAGACGACATGGCCAGCCGTGTGAAGTGGCTTGGCGCGGCACGCTGGCCAGCGCGGGTTACGCTTTGCTTACGCTGCAATGGCTAGAGCAAGCAGGCTTCGTGGTGCAGCGGCTCGCGCAGAGCGTGCGGTTGTGCGCGTGGTCGCCCGTTGCGCAGTTGCCTAAAGTGCCGGCCGACGCTTCAGCGCTCACCTACTTGTGGCTGTTGGCGTGGAAGAGCGGCGGCACGGTGGCGGCGCGCGCGTGGCCTGCGCAGCACCCCGACTTACTGATGGAAACGTATTTGCGCGAAGCGGGGTTGAGTGTCTTGCGAAGTGAAAATGAGATGCGGGTAGAAGGCACCGCACGCAAGGGGTTTCACGCCGACGCCGCGCAAGCGCCTGACGCGATGCTGGCTTTGGCCGCGCTGGCGTGCGTGCTACCCGAGCCGTCAGAAATGAAGAACACCTCTATTTTGCGGCGCAAAGAAAGTGACCGGGTCGAGAGCATTGTCTCGTTGGTAACAGCGGTGGGGGGGCGTGCCGAAGTGCAGGGCGAGACGTTGCGCATTTTCCCTGCCACCCCGCCGCGCGCCTTTCGCCTCGACAGCCGGGCAGACCACCGCTTGGCCATGAGCGGCGCCTGCCTGTCGGTGCTCGCCGGGGTAAGAGCGCACATCACCGAGCCCCATTGCGTTCGCAAAAGTTTTCCGGGTTTTTGGGAGCAGCTGGCCGCTACCGGCTGGCACGTCGACGCCAACCGCGCGAAAGAGTAACGCTTGCGCGGGCAACCGTTTTCGTTACCGAAGGGAGAAGTCACAACGTGCAAGGGCTCATTCGCTGGTTTCTTCCCAAAGAAGACCACTTCTTCGACTTTCTCGAAAACCAGGGCGCGCTGTGCCACGAAGCGGCGCTGGCGTTCTCGCAGTTCAAATCAGGCCAAAGCGCGGAGCAAGTGCGCGACGCGGTGCAAGCGGTTGAGCACCGCGCCGACGACTTCGTGCGCCAAATGGAAGACGCGCTGGCGAGAACCTTCGTCACGCCGCTCGATCGTGAAGACTTGCACAAGCTTGCTTCGGAGCTCGACGACGTCGTCGACATCACCAACCTCGCCGCCCGGGCGTGCGCCGTCTACGGCGTGGAAAAACCCACCGAAGCGATGATGAAGCTGATGGACGTGCTGGTGACCAGCACCCAGGTGCTCAAAGAAATCATTCCCAAGCTGCGGGTGCATGGCTACGCCGACATCATCGAGATGGCGCGCAAAATTCGTGCGCTCGAAAAAGAAGCCGACGCTATTTTTCGTTCGGCCATCAGCGGCTTGTTTCGTGCCCCCAACATGGAGGCGCGCGAATTCATGAAACAAAAAGAAGTGCTCGAAGACATCGAGCGCGCGGTAGACCATTGCGACAACGTGGCTGACCTGTTGTCCAACCTCGCGGTCAAGCATGGTTAGTCTGCTCCTCGCCGTCGTCGTGATGGCGATTGTCTTCGACTACATCAATGGTTTTCACGACGCGGCCAATGCCATTGCCACCGTGGTGTCGACGGGCGTGTTGCCCATTCGCACCGCGGTGTTGATTGCCGCGGTGCTCAACTTCGCCGGAGCGGTGAGCGGCACCGCGGTGGCCAAAACCATCGCCTCGGGGTTTGCCGATGCCACCGCCGTCACCCAGGCCGTGGTGTTGGCCGCGCTCATCGGTGCCTCGGGGTGGAACTTAATCACCTGGTGGTACGGCATTCCTTCGAGCTCGTCGCATGCGCTGATTGGCGGCCTCGCCGGAGCGGTGGTGGGCCATGCCGGCGTTTCGGCCTTCAAGTGGGAAGCGCTGGTGCAAAAAGTGCTGGTGCCTCTGGTGGTGTCGCCCACCGCGGGTTTCGTGCTGGCGTTCTTCTTCATGGTGGGGCTGATTTGGACGGTGCGGCACTTTCGACCGTCGACGGTGCATCGCGGCTCGCGACGGCTGCAATTGGTGTCAGCCTGCCTAATGGCGTTTTCACACGGCTCGAACGACGCGCAGAAATCGATGGGCATCATTACCCTGGCACTCGCTTCGTGGGTGGCGGCCGGGCACGCGACGTTACCAGCGTGGGTGGTGCCGAATGCAGCAGGCGCGGTGCCTCAGTGGGTCATTGTGGTGTGCGCGGCGGCCATTGCCGCGGGCACGGCGGCGGGCGGCACCCGCATCATCAAGACCATGGGCACCAAAATCATTCGCATCACGCCGCTGCAGGGGTTCGCGGCCGAGACCAGCGGAGCGCTCACCATTTTGGCAGCCAGTCATTTCGGCGTGCCGGTCTCGACGACACATTGCATCAACGCTTGCATCATGGGAGTGGGCGCGAGCAAACGTGTCTCGGCGGTGCGTTGGGGCGTGGCGAGCAACATCTTGATGGCGTGGGTGCTGACGTTGCCGTTGTCAGCGGCGCTCGCTTGGGTGGCGATGAACCTCTTGGCCATCGTGACTTGAGAGACGCTCCAAAAATCAATCTTGCAAACGCTGTCGGCGCGCATATCTCTTGAGTGAGCGATGCAACCTTCAAAAAATCATTTGAGCTCGGCGACTGTTGAAACGTCGCGAACGACAGCTCTCAACGTGGTGGTCGCCGATGACCGGGCTGACCTCACCGACAGCATCGGCGATTACTTTGAAGACTTAGGTCATGCGGTTCGCATTGCGCATACCGGTGCCGAAGCCATCGAGCTGCTCGAGCGTGAGCGCGCTGACGCGTTCATCGTCGATTTGCGGCTGCCTGACGTCGACGGGTTTTTGGTCGTGCAGTTGGCGCGCAAGCGTTATGGCCCGCAGCTGCGCATCGTGGCGATGACGGGTTTTGCGGGGCCGATTCAGCGGGAGCGCGCGAAGGCCGTCGGCGTCGATGCCTTTGTTGAAAAACCAGTGCGGCTCGAGCAACTCGCCGCGTTGATTGCGCCCGAAGAAACGCCAGGGCAGTAAGACCGTCGAAGCGCTGCTCGATGCAGCGCGTCGGCTGATCAGCGCACCCACTTTTTCCAGAAACTAAGGTGGCTTTCTGCCGTCACGTTTACCTGGCCGGGGTGAAGACTTAAAAAACCACCCAGGTTGTTTTTGTGAGGCTGATTCGCAGTTCACTCTATCTGTCGAGGTCTCAAGCCATGGGTTTTCGAATTCCTCCCTCTGCCGCCAGCCGTCAGGTGCATGCCACCAGGTCAAACCTCACCGCGAG
>JAIBBR010000171.1 GCA_019694575.1 Myxococcaceae bacterium | reverse complement strand
TAAAGAATAATGGAGACCCCGGATGGTTGACCCTCTGGCGCGGTTACCGTCGCATCCTCGAGGCCGATGAGCTCGCTGCCCGTCTGCACCCCGTCGTCGACTTTCCAGAGATGTGATCAATCATGAGACATGGAAAGTCCGGCACCATGCCTGAAGGCAAACCTCCCGCGGGGCGTTTGAAGCGCTTCGCCAAGCTGGCCTCGTTGTCGGCGAAGCTTTCAACCGACGTGATGGCGCGGGGCGTGAAACGGCTCGCGGGGGCTGAAGACGAAAGTCTCTTGGGCGAAACTGCCGCCGAAAAACTGGTGGCCACGCTGGGTGACTTGAAAGGCCTGGCGATGAAAATGGGCCAGGCGATGGCGATGGACCCTGACGCCCTCACCCCCGAAGTGCGCAAGATTGTCGCCAAGCTGCAAAACCAAGCCCCGCCCATGCCTTACAGCACGGTGCGCGAAGTGATTGAGCGTGAACTGGGCGGCGTGCCTGAAAAAGTGTTCGCCTCATTCGAGCCAGTTCCCGTCGCGTCGGCCTCTTTGGGCCAGGTGCACCAAGCCGTCACGCACGAAGGCCAAAAAGTCGCGGTGAAAGTGCAGTACCCCGACATCGGTAAAGCGGTGGCCTCTGACTTAGACAATTTGGGCGCGGTGGTGAAAGTGGTGACGCGTGGCACCGGCATGACCGAAGGCCGCGCCTACTTCGATGAATTGCGCAGCGAAGTGCTCAACGAGCTCGATTACCGGCGAGAAGCACAGTGGGCCGCGAAATTTGCTCACGCCTGTGCGGTGCAACCCACGCTCCACGTACCCAAAGTATTGGAGCCGCTCACCGGCGAGCGGGTGCTGACGATGGAGTTCGTCGAGGGAGAAACGCTGAAGGAGTTGCTGGGCCGCCTCGAAGGCGTCGACAACGACGAGCGCTTCCGCGTCGCGCGCTTGCTCATGCAGGCCATCTGGGCGCCGTTCTTGAGCCACGGTTTGGTGCACGCTGACCCTCACCCGGGCAATTTTCTGCTCCTGACAGACGGCCGTCTGGGCATTGTCGACTTCGGCGCCATCAAAGCGTTGTCAGCGCCCTTTGTGCGGGTAAACCAGCTGATGTTTCGCGCCGCTGCCGGAGGCCCTGCGGTCGACATGATTGAAATGAGCCACCAGTCGGGCTTCACTTTCGACGTGGAGCCCGAGAAAGCGCGCGCGTTCATCGAAGGCGTGGTGGACATTGGCACCCGGCCCACCCGCACCCGCGATTACGACTTTGCGACTTCAACGATGACCCGTGACATGAGGGCGCACTTTTTGAAAAACGCCACCCGGCTGCACAAAATGCGGCCTCCCAAAGAAGCGGTGATGTTTTTTCGTGCCTTGGGTGGGTTGACGCAGAACTTAGAAAACCTCAAGGCCCGGGGCGATTTTCAAAGTGTCTACAAGGAATTGAGCCGATTTTCGCCGGCCATGCCTTAACCCCACTGTTTACTTGGGTTGAACTTGGATCGCGCAGGGGTTTCGGCAGGGGATCAACACAAGTGAACAGTGGGGTTAAAGGGGGGGGCACCGCCGTTGCGAGCCCTTGTTTGCTGAAAACTGCTGCGAATTTGGCACCTTGATGGGCTTGTTTCGTTTTTTTGACCGTGCGTGCGCACTGTTTGCCGTGCAGCGCGGTCATTACGGGCGTCACTTCACTCACGCCCGAAAGTTTTTATGAAAACCAAAAGTCCGCGCTTCATTTTGTTCTGCAGCAGCTTCTTTTTCACTGTTGGGGCCGGCTGTGGCCCCAGAGAATGTATGGGCTCCCAGTGTAGCGGCTCTGGCGGTGGCAGCACCACGCAGGGTCTCAACTGCGGTACGCGCTGTGAAGCCAAGATGAGCGGGTGTGGTGCTCCTCCGAGCGCAGTGGCGCAGAACTGTGGCTCGCTTTGCGCCCAGGTAACAACCGAAGCACAACTGCTCTGTCTTGAGAACCAGTCGTGCACCACCGAACTCAACGACGTCAAGCGCAACTGCAACGTCGGACAATCAGGCGCAGGAGGCGGTATGGGCAGTGGCGGTGGTACGGGCAATGGCGGTGGCAATGGAGGCATGCAAGGCTCTGCCTGCAAATGCCAACCCGACACTCCGGGCATGGGAGCGGGCGCCTTCGAATGCAGCGGCACCGATATCTGCGCCGCCGGTTTGTGGTGCATCGGCTACCGAACCCAAGGTGTCGACAAGGGAACCTGTCGCCTGAAATGCTGCTCCAACAAAGATGAATGTGCCAACAACTTGACCAAACAAGCTTCGTGCCCCAGTGGAATGACATGTGAGTGCATCAGTGGGACCGAATGTTTCGGCAACCAATGCACATGCTTAGGTGGCGTTCAGGCCAGCGTAGCTTTCTGCTACTGACCTGGCATTTCGGAAGGCAGTCCTAAAGTGGTTTCGCGGCAAGCGTTGAGATAGAAAAACGGCCCTCCATGGCCGAAGACGTGAGCGCAGTGGTCGACGACATCGCAGACCGGGTACGCAGGCGGCTCGACGCGTTGCGTGCGGGCACGCAAGAACCGTGCACCGCGGGCCCCTCGAAAAGCACAACCGCTACCAAGCCCGACTGCTCGAGCTCGTGCACCCCCTGTCAGAACTTCGACAGCTGCAACACGGTGGCGGCGGTGAAGGCCGGTGTCGCGCGGTTGTCGCCTGACCAAGTGCGCACCAGCGCTGACATTGCACCGTACATTGATCACACCCTGCTCAAGCCTGATGCCACCAAAGATGAAGTGGTGAAAGTGGCTGAAGAAGCGAAGAAGCACGGCTTCGCCACGGTGTGCGTGAATTCGACCAACGTCGGCACGGTGGCCCGGGTGCTGGCCGGCTCGAAGGTGGTGCCTATCGCGGTGGTCGGCTTTCCCCTCGGGGCCGCTCTGCCCTCGGCCAAGGCATTCGAAGCGCGCGAAGCCATTCGTTGCGGCGCGCGCGAAATCGACACCGTCATCAACATTGGCGCTTTGAAAGCCCGCGATTACGCCTTGGTGCTCAAAGACATTGCAATGGTGGTCGACGCTTCGAAACCCTACCCCGTGAAAGTGATTCTCGAGACCAGCCAGCTGTCGCAAGAAGAAAAAATCGCCGGCTGTGTGCTTTCAAAAGCCGCGGGTGCCGCTTTCGTGAAGACTTCCACAGGGTTTGGCGGTGGCGGCGCGACCGCTGAAGACGTGGCGTTAATGCGCAAAGTCGTGGGTGATGATGTGGGTGTAAAAGCGTCGGGCGGTGTGCGCTCGACCGAAGATGCGCTGAAAATGATTCAGGCCGGGGCCAACCGCATTGGGGCTTCGGCGTCGGTCGCCATCATCAGTGGTCAAACTTCGAACGCGAAGTATTAGGCTTTACCTTTATGACTCCCGCGAAACGTAAAGCCTTCGAGAAGGCTCTTGTCGCGTTGCGTAAGAAGCTCAATGGCAAGACGCCGCGCCGCATCGAGCCCAACCGCATTTCTGATGCCGAAGTCGGCGTCGACGAAGACGAGCAGCCGCTCAATGAAATGGAGCAGGCCATTGCGTCGAACTTGAACCGCGCAGACAACGCTTTGTTGGGCCGCATTGCCCAGGCGTTAGAGCGGTTGAAGGCGGCTCCCGAGTCGTTCGGTGAATGCTTGGAATGCGGCGAGCCCATCGCCGAAGGCCGTTTGAAAGCCATGCCGTATGTTGAATTGTGTGTCGACTGCCAAGCCAAGCGCGACCGCAACATGACGGGCACCGCGACGCGCCGCAAAGTCACTGACTTTCTATAGCGGTTTTGCGCCTCGGGCGAGGTGATATGAGCCTTCGCCATGAGCGAGATTGCACTGCAGACCTTGGCGCGGGCGTGGGCTGAAGGTGACGTCGATGCGCAGGCCGCGGCGCAGGTGCGGGCGCTGCTCGACGCGCAAAAATGGGCAGAGCTGAAAGAGGGTTTTGAAGGCGCGCTCGAGTTCGGCACCGCTGGTTTGCGCGGCGTGCTGGGCCCGGGCCCCAACCGCATGAACCGCGCGGTGGTCATTCGCACCACGGCCGGCCTCGCCCGCTACTTGAAAACCCACGTGCCCGACTGCGCGCGCCGCGGTGTGGTGGTGGGCCGCGATGGTCGCCGGCAGAGCGACGTGTTTGCCGAAGACGTGGCCATGGTGCTCGCCGCCGAAGGCATTGCCGCACACGTTTTCGAAGACGTGGTGCCCACTCCGGTGACTGCCTTCGCGCTGCTCAAGCTGAACGCCGCCGCCGCGGTGATGGTGACCGCCAGCCACAACCCCCCCGAGTACAACGGCTACAAAGTCTATTGGGGTAACGGCGCGCAGATTGTGCCTCCCCACGACACCGGTATTGCGCAGTCGATTCTGCACGTCGAACCGGCGGCGCAGGTGAAGCGCGCCACGCGGGCCGAAGCGGTGGCAGCAGGCTTGTACGTACCCGTGCCCGCGGCGTTAGAGCGCGCCTACTTCGACGCCATTTTGGCGCTGCGCCCAACGCGGCAAACCGCTGACCTGCGCGTGGTGTACAGCGCGATGCATGGGGTGGGCGGCCGCTTTGTCGCCCAGGCGATGAGAGAAGCTGGTTTCACCCACGTCTTTCCCGTGCCTGAGCAGCAACAGCCTGACGGGCTTTTTCCCACCGTGCGTTTCCCCAACCCTGAAGAGCCGGGGGCTCTCGACTTGTCGACTGCGCTCGCCACAGCTCAAAAGGCCGACGTGGTGTTGGCCAATGACCCCGACGCTGACCGGTTGGCGGTGATGGCGCGCGATGAGGGTGCAACGCTCAAGCTGCTCACCGGCAACGAAGTGGGCATTTTACTCGCGCATTTTTTGCTCACCCGAAAGCGGTGGAAGAAACCGCTGGTCATCACCACCATCGTGTCGACGGCGCAGTTGAAGTCGCTCGCCGCCGCGCTCAGCGCTGCGTACGAAGAGACGCTCACCGGCTTCAAGTGGATAGCCAACCAGGCCCTGGAGCGGGAAAAAGACGGTTTCACCTTCGTCTGCGGTTTTGAAGAAGCGTTGGGTTACACGGTGGGCACCGTGGCGCGTGACAAAGACGGCGTCGGTGCGGCGCTGGTGGTGGCCGACATGGCTGCGTGGTGCAAGGCCAACGGCAAGACGCTGTTTGGTTATTTAGAAGAAATTCAGCGTGCGCACGGGCTCTTCGTGGCGCGGCAGGCGAGCTTCACGTTGCCTGGCGCGAGCGGCGCCGCCACCATTCGCGCGGTGATGGAGGCGTTTCGTGCCGCACCTCCTGCAAGCATTGGCCGCCTGGGCATTGCCGCCACCAATGACTATGAAAAGCGCACCCGGGTAGAAGGTAAGCGCGAGAAGCCACTCGCGCTGCCCCAATCAAACGTGATTGCGTACGAGCTCGAAGGGGGTTCACGCGTTACCCTGCGCCCGTCGGGCACTGAGCCGAAAGTGAAGTTCTACGTCGAGTGGAAAGAGACGATGGCCGCAGGCGAGCCGATGGCGGTGGCCACTGCGCGGGCCCACGAGAACTTGCTTAAGCTCGAGGCTGACGTGCTGGCGCTGGCGTATGAGCGTGGCTTGCCGGCCAAGGCGTAAGCGGTGCGGCTGGGTTGCCGTCGAATGGCGGTCCAAAGCCTAACGCCGCTCAGAATTGTACGGCACGCCCAACGCGGCCGGTGCGCTCGAAGCTCCCTTGCCCTGCCACGCCAGCACCACCAACGTGAGCACATAAGGTAACGCGAGCAGCACACCTTGCGGCAAGTAATGCGAAATTTCGGGCAGCGACGACGTAAGCCCAATGCGCAGCGCGTTGCCGAACGCGAAAAATGCCGCCGCCCCCGCCGCGCCCAGCGGTGTCCACCGGCCAAAAATCATTGCCGCCACCGCCATGAAGCCCAGGCCCGAAGGCATGTGGTGCTCGAACCTGTCTAACGTCGCCGTCGAGAGCACCGCGCCACCCAGCCCTGCCAGCGCGCCCGAAATCAGCACTCCGGTGTAACGAAGTTGAGCAACCGAAACGCCCATGACTGCCACCGCCGCCGGTTTTTCGCCCACCGCGCGCAGCCGTAACCCCCACGGCGTGCGGTACACCGCCGCGTGCGCCACGAAAGGCAACACCATCGCCAAGTACGTCAGCGCAGAGTGGTTGTGCAGCGCGCGCAAGAGCGGCACTTTGTCGAAGCCGGGCAAGGTCCACCGCGAGAGCTGGGCAATCGACGTAGAGCCCGATGGCGTGAAGAGCGCTTCTAACAAGAAGGTACCCAGCGCCAGCATCACCAAGTTGAGCGCGATGCCTGAGACGACTTGGTCGGCCCGGCCGCGAATGCACAGCACCGCGTGAATCGCCGCCACGCCGGTGCCGGCCACCATGCCGCACAGCACCCCGAGCGGAGTGGGCATCACCAATGCAGCCACCGCCGCCGCGAAAGCGCCCGCGCGCATCATGCCTTCGACACCCACGTTCACCACGCCACTGCGCTCAGAAAAAGTGGCGCCCACCGCGGCGAACACCAGCGCCGGCGCGGCGTCGAGCGTCGAATAAAGCAGCGCCTCGAAGAGCTCAAGCACGACGCCAGCTCCGGTTGAGCAGCCGCGCCCACGCCCATGGCGCCGCCACCAAGAGCAACGCCAAACCTTGAATCAGCTCAGGAAAACTCTTGTGCACGCCAAAGAGCTGCAAGCGGGTGCCGCCGGCGCGCAGGCCACCGAAGAAGAGCGCGGTGGCGAAGACTCCGAGCGGGTTACCCTGGCCCAACAACGCCATCGCGATGCCGTCGAAGCCATAGGGCGTGGCCAACGCGGGTGGGTACTTGTGTTCGGTGCCCAAAATCAGCACCGCGCCAGCCATGCCCGCGAATGCGCCTGCCAATGCGAAAGCTTCGAAGACGCGGCGCTTCACCGCGATGCCCGACGTTTCGGCCGCGGCGGCAGAAAGGCCCACCACTTTCCACTCGAAGCCGCGGGTGGCCCCCGTAAGCCACAGATACAGCGCGAAGGCGAGCAGCAGCGCCAAGGCGAAGCCCAGGTTCAGGCGCGAGGCTGCCCCCAACAGCAGTGGCAATTCGGCGCTGGGGTGAATTTGGTCGGTGCCCGAAATCGAATTGTCGCCGCTGGCCGACGCGCGCAAGGGGCCCGTCACCCACCAATTTTCTACGACGCTTACCGCCACCCAGTTGAGCATGATGGTGCTGATGACTTCGTGCACGCCGCGCGCCAGCTTCAAGTACGCGGCGAGGGCGGCATAAGCGGCTCCCGCCAGGGCGGCGCCGAGAAGGCAGATGACGAGATGGAGCGGCCCGGGCAGTTCAAGCTTCGCGCCCAACACCGCGGCGGTGATGGCGCCCATCATCAACTGCCCCTGCGCCCCAATGTTGAAGAGGCCGACACGAAAGGCCACTGCCACCGAGAGACCGGTCAAGGTGAGCAACGCGGCCTTGTTGCCCGTTTCGCCCCATGGCCCGAGCACCGCAGACCAAGCGCCTTTTTCGAAGAAGCGCGGCCAATCGCCAAATGCACCCGCGGTCATCGCCGCGAATGCTTTGACGGCAGTGATGAAGCTGCCTCGCGTCAGCGCCACCGCGCCAAAGCACAACAGCAACGACAGGCTGACGGCGAGCACCGACGACAGCCACTGAACGCGCGAAGCCTTCAGCTTAGCCGCCGAAAACTTCAGCGAAGAAATCGTTCATCGCTTGGTACGCGCGCTTGGCCGTGGTGGCGTTGTACTCGGCCTTGCCCGGCATTTTCGCATCGACGTCGGTGAAGCTGTGCACCGAATTGCCGTAGGCCACCAGTTGCCAGTCGGCTTTGGCGTTGCGCATCTCGGTTTGAAACGCGTCGACGTCTTTCGCCGGCACGTTCGGGTCATCAGCGCCGTGCAGCGCCAGCACCTTGGCCTTCAACGTCTTGCCGTCGGCGGGGGTAGGGGTGTCGAGGCCTCCGTGAAAAGAGACGACGCCGCTGACTTGGGTGCCGCTGCGAGCCAGCTCGAGCACGCTGGTGCCTCCGAAGCAAAAGCCAATCGCGCCCAGCTTCTGGGGGTCGACGTTCATTGCCTTGGCGTTGGCCTTGAGCACCTCGAATGCTTTGTTCACGCGCTCGCGCATCAACTTGCGGTCGCCCTTCACCGCGCCGGCCGCTTTGCCTGCTTCTTCTTGCGAGGAGGGGCGCACTTCTTTGCCGTACATGTCGGCGACCAGCACCGAGTAGCCGTACGAGGCGATTAATTCGGCTTGCTTCAAGTTGGCGGCGTTGATGCCGAGCCAATTGGGCACCAACACCAGACCGGGGCGGTTTGGCTTGCCGGCGTCGTCGTACACCAGCACGCCTTCGAACTTTGTTTTCCCCATGTCGTAGGCGACGGGCTTTTGCACCATCGCTGCGAGAGAGGGGGCCGAGCACAACGCAACGAGCAGCAGTGAATGTTTCATGCGCGCGGTTCTTACGTCGATTGCCGCGCGGTTGCCATCACTTGGCGGGAGCACTCGGCGGCGTCGCTGGCTTGTGGGCCACCTTGCCAGGAATGACACCGCAAGCGATGCGCGCTCCCCCACCGCCCAAGGGTTTCGGCGCGTCGCTGTAATTGTCGCCGCCTTCGTGAACCATCAGCGTTCTGCCCGTCACGTCTTCGAGCTTGAGCGACGAGGCGGTGAGCGTTTCGCTGGCCTTGCCCTTGTCATCGACGATGAGCTTCGGCAAGTCGCCTTGGTGGCCTTCGCCGCTCGGGCCCTTGTGCGCCTTGGTCGCCAGCGGATCGTAGTGGCTGCCCGCGGCGATTCCCGCGGCTTTGGCGCCGTCTTTTTCACCCGGTGCGCAACTGCCATTTTCGTGCACGTGAAACCCGTGCTCGCCCGGGGTGAGCCCTGAAAGTGCGAGCTTGAGCTGCAGCCCTTCGGCGGTGTCGCGCAGCGTAATGGTGCCGGCCGACTTTCCGTTACCGTTGGCGTCGATGAAGTGAATGGGCACCACCACCGGCTTCGGCTCTTTGGCGGTGGCAGACAGTGGCAGAGCAAACAACGCGGCAACGATGGCAGTGATTGCTTTCATGGCGGTACACATATAACGGCCGTTGAACTTGGAAAACGGGGCTTTCTCGGGGTTGAAAGAGCAGACACGCCGCTCTGGTCTTTCCCAAAGGGGGTGCTTACCTGACTTCGGGATCCCGCCCAGGGACCTGACGATAGGCGTCGTGGACTGAGAGTGTGGTGCGAACCTGGTCCTTGTGCCTTTGAAGCTGTGCTGTGGCACGAGAAGGGAGGGCGG
>JAIBBR010000030.1 GCA_019694575.1 Myxococcaceae bacterium | reverse complement strand
CGTCACCAAGGCCAAGCGCCCGAAATTGACGGGCAGGTGTACATCAACGACGGTCTGGCTTACCCCGGCGAATTCGTCACGGTCGAAGTGACTGAAGCGCACGATTACGACTTGGTGGGGCGCATCGTTTCGCGCGTGGCAGCTCCCAAGGAGCACAAGAAGAAGAAGGCTGCCGCTGAAGGCTTGGTGCAGCTCGGCGTGCCGGCATGGAGCGCGCCGCGGTAAAACGGAGCTACTCTGGCGAGTGAAGACTTATCGCTCTATAGAGCGATGAAACCACACGCTCATGAATTTGGAGGCGCCCGACCATCGAGCACCTCTTCGATGTCTCGAATCACGCCTGGTTGATCATCGACGACGTCTTGCCAGGTGAAGCGCAGCACCACCCAACCCCTCGAAGCAAGCAGACGATCTCGCGCCCTGTCGCGCGCAAAGGCCTGCCGGGTGCCGTGGTACTTCCAGCCGTCGAATTCCACGCAGACTTTCGCTGAAGGCCAGGCGAAATCGACTTCTGCAAGCAGACCTTCCCAATCGACAATGGGGTAGTGCAGCTCGGGCTGTTCCCGAAATGCACGAGCGACTGTCAGCGCCAATGACTCAAGGGCACTGTCAGAAATCTCAGCGTTCGTTCGATTTCATGCACTGCCGTTCGCAGCCGCAATGCACCGTGATGGCCCGTGCCCTGTGAATGCAGCGTGCGGACAATACACCGCAAGTTGTAACGAGAGCGCCGCAACGACGAATCGATTGCTGCACGAAGCCACCCGTCATCGAGCATCGCCGCCAAGTCGAGAACCGTTCGTCCGAGCGGCGTGTACAAAAATGGGCCCGAACGGTCAGCGAGCTTGCGCGAACAATATTTCGATCTCCAGATTCTCACCCCGTCGAGCTTCGAAACAGTTCGGTACGCAGGTACCGTGACATG
The DNA here is from genome assembly GCA_019694575.1 of Myxococcaceae bacterium. Classification (GTDB taxonomy): domain Bacteria; phylum Myxococcota; class Myxococcia; order Myxococcales; family Myxococcaceae; genus JAIBBR01. The sequence continues at coordinate 41,970 of JAIBBR010000030.1, read as the reverse complement.
CACGAGGTTCTGTTCCGGAACATCGAGCCGGTGGTGCCTCGCCGCAGTCTGGTGTGAAAGCACTGCGTTCTCTCCCGCCGCAAGCAGCGCCGCGATCTCTCGCTGCTCTAAAGTGGGCGCTGAACCACTTACCCTGTACACACCCGTGTGCAGTCGTAACCACGCACCGGTGTCGACGCGCCGCCTGAAGAAACTGCTCGTAAACCCGAGCTCGTTGCCTTGCTGGTAACTGACGATGCCCTGCTGCCTGACCGCGAGCTACATCAAACAATGCTCGTCTTCCTTCTCCATCACGCCCTCACCTTCCCCTTTTGTTTCTCGGACAGATAACAAGCGACTCTGACAGGCAGGGAGCGTGAAGACTTTTCGTTCCATAAAGCGATAACTCCACACGCCCTCGGAACGACAACACTGCGCGTAAAACCGGTGGCAGGCGTGAACTTGAGTTCGCGCTGCTTTTCTCTGAGCAATACGCAACCTGTTCGTGGTGATCTCGTCTCAACTCTCAAGTACCTCGCGCACTTAAAAGCCACGAAAGGCCATGAATGGACACCCTCGTCTTACTGGGTTCGCTGTTCGGTATCTGCACCTTGGTCTTGCCGGTGGTGGCGTTCTTTCGAACTTTTCGTATCAGCTCCCTCGAGCAAGAACTGCACGATGTGCGGTTGAGATTGACCACGCTCGAAGCAAATCAACAACGTGCCGCCTCGACACGTGCCGCGCCTCCACCCTTGGTGCCTGCCGCGGTTGAATTACCCACGCCTGCGCCTGTCGCCGTTGAAACACCCGCGCCCGCGCCACCGCCACCTATTGCCGTTACGCCGGCACCGAAACCACGGCCGCCACCTCCTCCGATTCCCTCCGCGCCGCGAGCGCCTTTACCACCTGCTCCCAGCATCAACTGGGAACAGTGGCTGGGCATTCGCGGCGCTGCGGTCGCCGGCGCGGTGGTGCTGGCGTTGGCGTCAGTGCTTTTTGTTCGCTATTCCATCGAGCAAGGCTGGCTGTCACCGGCCATGCGCGTGGCGTTGGGGGCGTTGGCTTCTATCGCCGCGCTCGTTTCATCAGAAGCCTTGCGCAAACGCTTTGGAGATACCAGCAACGGGTTGGCCGCCGCCGGCATCGTGGGCCTGTACGCCGCGACGTGGGCCGCACGTTCGCTCTACCAATTGATACCGATGGAGCTCGCCTTCGTGTTGATGGCGCTCACCACCGCGGTGTGCGCCTTGCTCGCGGTACGGCACCACACCTTGCTCGTCGCAGTGCTCGGCTTGGCGGGAGGCTTTGCCACGCCATTTCTTCTTTCTACCGGCAGCAACCGGCCGGTAGCGCTCTTTGGTTACGTGCTGCTGCTCGACGTCGCCTTCGTGGCGGTGGCCATTCGCAAAAAGTGGCACAGCGTGGCGTTGCTCGCGCTCTTCGGCACCACGGCAACGCAGCTCGCGTGGGTGTGGCGGCGCGCCGAACCTCAGCAGGTGCTCTTGGCTTTGGGCGTTCTCGCGGTGTTCACCGCGCTCTTCGCTGTCGCGTTGAACCGGCCAAACCAAACCGATGACACCAAGCGTTGGCTCATCACCCGTGTGGCGGCGGTGCTGCTGCCATTCGGTTTCGCGTTGTACTTCGCGCTGCTGCCTTCATGGCCTTTGGCGCCGCTGCCGTTGGCCGGCTTTCTCGCACTGTTGTGCGCCGCCGCGCTGTGGGTCAGCGAGCAAGAAAAAATCGACTGGCTGGCGCTCTCGGCGACCACCGCCGCCGCGGGCGTGCTGTTGTTGCGCAGTTTCGTGGCGCCGCGGTCAGGCACGCCGTGGCAATGGGTGGGCGCGATTTCACTTCTCGCGGGTGTCATGCACGGCGCGGTGATGTTGAAGCGGCGCCAAGCCGGCGACACGTCGCGCCGCTTCGACTGGGCGCTGGTCTCGATGGTGTCGCTCTTGGGCTGCACCGCAGCTTCACTGCTCATACAGCGCACCGAACCCACGCTGTTGCCGTACGCGGTACTGGGCCTCGCGCTCGCCGGGGCGATGTACGAGCGAGCGGCCGCCTCGAAACAGCTGGGTTGGGCGACAGCCACATCAGCCGCGCTGGGCGGTTATTGGGCGTTGCTCATTCGCACTGCCTTGTCTTTCGCGAACGCGGCGACGCTGGACTTCACTCTGCTCACACTGGCGGCGGTGGCGGCGACGCTGCTCGTCTTCGGCCTGCGCAGTGCTGAAACAACGACACGCGAAGGCTGGTTGCGCGCTTCGACCGTACTCTCGGTAACCGGCGTGTTGTTCTTCACTTTCACCGAGGGCCCCTCGACACTCTCGCCCACCGCGGTATGGCTCTTCGTCGCCGCGCTGGCCGCCCTCGCCACGTTCGCGGGTTCGGCCGTTGACCGCGGCGTGTGGCTGCCCGTTACCGTCGGCGTCACCGCCTTCTTCGCTTTCATGCAACCCGTGATGACCGGCGCCGAATTCGCCACGCTCTTGGCGCTCGGAGCGGCTTTCACCTTCTGGCCCTTGCTCGCAGGGAAAAACGTGCAGACATTACGCGCGGCGACGTACGCGTCGGCCGGTGCGGGCGCGCTGCTCTTTCTGCAGTTGTACAGCGGCTGGGTCGAGCTCTTTGGCAAGAGCGCCATCGGTGGTTTGCCGCTGCTCTTGGCCGCGCTGCCACTTATTGCTCTGGCCGGCACGCTGCCTCAATGGAAACAAGACTCGGTTGAACATCGCCGGGCGTTGACTTGGTACGGCGCGGTGGCGCTGTGTTTCATCGCGCTCGCTATTCCGCTCCAGCTCGACCGCCAGTGGATATGGGTGGCCTGGGCGGCGCAAGGCACGGCACTCATCGCGCTGTTGTGGCCACGGGTAAATCACCCCGGTCTTCGTTACTTCGGCGTGGCGCTCTTGGTGCTGGCGGTGGGCGGCCTCACCTTGCACCCCCTGGTGAGCCCCGCTTTTTTCGCGCAAGAGCGTGCGCTGCCGCTGCTCAACTGGACGCTGTATAGCTACGGCGTGCCGTTCATCGGGCTGTTGTGGGCGACGCTCACCTTTAACAAGCTTGAAAAAACACGACACGCAATGACGTGGGGCCTTACCACCGCGGGTGCACTCACGCTGTGGCTGGGCTTCGTGTGGATAAACGTGGCCATCGCCGACGTCTTTTCACAAGGCAACGTGCTCGCGTACCACCACGTGCCGGCGCACGACTTGGCAATGTCGGTGGCGTGGGGCATTTACGCGCTCATCGTGTTGGGTGTGGGCATGCGCCGCGACTCGAAGGCCCTGCGCTGGAGCAGCCTGAGCCTCTTCTTCGTCACCTTAGGCAAAGTCTTCCTCTACGACTTGGGCCACTTGACCGACCTCTACCGCGCGGCTTCGCTGCTCGGCCTGGGGGTGTCGTTGTTTTTGGTTTCCATTGCTTACCAGCGCTTCGTATTCGCCAAGAAACCTTCTGACCTGGAGCCGACATGACACTTCATTGGTTACTCTTGCCGTGGGTTCTCACCGCCGCGCCTTCGCGTTCGCTCGAGTCAGTGTTTCTTCACCGGGCGCCCGTCACGGTGAACGCACCAGGCCCCACCGTGCTGCCACTCACCGCCGAGGTGCTCGCCGAATGCCGCGCTGACCGGGGCGACTTGCGGCTCGTCGACGAGAAAGGCACGCAGGTGCCGTACTGGCTCGACACGGGTGACATTCGTCCACCGCCGCCCGCGCAGACCGAGCAACCCACTTTGAAAACCGTGTCGCGCCGTCAGTACAAAGCCGAGGGTGCACCGACGACATTCGAAGAGACGCTCACGCTCACCGCGCCCATCGACAGACAAAGCACGTGGTCATTCATGCTCGGTTCCCCAGTGCACGTTTACGTCGCCGAGCTTGAATGGTCTTGGGTCAACAAAGACAAACGGCAAGAGGCACACACGGTTTCAGTGTTTCGGCTGGCCGACGGCCGGGCGCAAACGCGCGTTCAATTGGGTACGCCCAAGGGAGAAGCCCTGCACCTCACCTTACGCGGAGAAAACGGCGGTTATCTCGAGCCCAGCATTCTTTACGAGCGTGAAACACCGACCGACGAGCGCGCGCTGATGCCGTTGCCCCAGGCGAAGCTGGAATTTTCGAAAGAAGAACGCACCACCAAAGTGTCAATGCCGCGCAGCGAAGGTTGGCGTGAAACCGAGCTGCGCTTCGAAACCACCACGCCCGTTTTCTCAAGGCGCATTCGTATCTACGACGTGCAAGAAGGCCAGCCCAAGGCCCTGATTGGCGCGGGCGTCATTTCACGGCTGCCACGCTCGGCCGACGGGCCGGCGGTCAGCGGCAGCGCTTACGTCGAGCAGTTGACGGTTCGGTTAGCGCCTGCGCGTGGAAACCATTTAGAAGTGGAGATAGACGATGGCGATTCACCGGGCCTGTCTGATTTGAAAATCAGTTCATACACACAGGCGCCGCGGCTGCTTTTTTATGCAACGTCTGAACATGTCGGCCCGCAGAAGCTGACGCTGCTCGTCGGTAGCCGCCACATCGCGCCGCCGGTCTACGACGTGGCACAACTCGACACCCAGCAAGTCGGCGCCCAGTTTGCCCACGCGGCTTATGCCCAGTTGCAGGCACTCACCCCCAACCCCGCGCACGACGCGTATCCGCTATTGGAATACGCCTGGAGCCCCGGCGCCGAAATGAAGACCAGCGCGTACTCACACCAGGCACCGCTTTACATCGCCGATTCGGGCGAAGGCGTCACGCGGCTCATCTTGCCCGTCGACGTGGTAGCGCACGCGCGCGCCGACTTGGGCGACGTGCGCGTCATCGACACCCAGTCGCGGCAAATGCCCTATGTGCGTTTGGCGTCTGCACTCGCCCCTGAATGGGTGCCGTTGAAAATGGCAACGCCAGTGAGGGCGGGCGGCGACACGCGCATTGTGCTCACGGGAACGCAAGGGCCGGTGGCGTGGCAGCGATTGCGTCTGCAGGCGCCGAACCCGTTCGTCGAGCGCTCGTTCACGGTGCGAGGGCTTTCTCCCGCCAACAACGAGTGGGTGTTGCTGTCTTCAGGCACGTTGAGCCGTTCTAACCAGTCTACCGCGCAGCTGGACATCACCCTGCCGGCAATGGCGGTGAGCGAATTGGAGCTCAACCTGAAAGAAGGCGACGCCGCGCCGCTGCTGATTTCGGGGGCAGAAGCAGAAGTCTCGCTCCCGGTGCTTCATGTTTTGGCACCGCCGGGCAACTACACGCTGCTGGTCGGTCAACCCGAAGCCACCGCGCCGAATTACCAGTTGGAATCTCTGCGTGAGCTCATCAACCAGCTCGACGCGCCGAAAGTGCAATTGTTGGGGCCACTTTCCAGTAACCCCGACTTCACGCGGCTGGCGCGGTTGCGGCAAGGCAGCGGCCCCGAGCGCGCGGCGGTGTGGGGCGCCTTGGGCCTGGGCGTGTTGGTGCTGGGGGTATTCACGTTGCGGCTGCTGCGAAACCAACCGACAGGCACGTGAATTCTCTTTCACGGTGACGCGCGGCGGGTAGTGTGCGCGCGCTTTGGCTCTGACTATCACCACCGGCCTTTCCACCGATGCCCTGCTCGACCGTTTCGTCGAGCACGCCACCACGACTGGCCTTTCGCTTTACCCCGCCCAAGAAGAAGCGGTGCTCGAGCTGCTGTCGGGCAAGCACGTGGTGTTGGCGACTCCCACGGGCTCGGGCAAATCACTCGTCGCCGAAGCGCTGCACTATTTCGCGCTCTGCCAAGGCCGCACGTCTTTCTATACCTGCCCCATCAAAGCGCTGGTGAACGAAAAGTTTTTCGCGCTGTGCAAGCTCTTTGGGCCCGACAACGTGGGCTTGATGACAGGCGACGGCGCGGTGAACCGCAACGCGCCCATCATCTGCTGCACGGCGGAAATTCTTTCTAACCTGTGCCTGCGTGAATCGCGCCACTTCGTCGACGACGTGGTGATGGACGAGTTTCACTATTACGGAGACAAAGAACGCGGCGTGGCCTGGCAAGTGCCGCTGCTCGCACTGCCCGACACCCGCTTTTTGTTGATGTCGGCCACATTGGGTGACCTTTCCACCATCACCGAGTCGCTCAAAAACATCACCGGCCGCGACATTGCCGAAATACGCAGCACCGAGCGGCCCGTACCGCTGACGTTTACCTACGCCGAAACCGCACTGCACGAGACGGTGCAGAAGCTGCTCGAGTCAGGCCGTGCTCCCGTTTACCTGGTCAACTTCACCCAGCGTGCCGCGGCAGAACAGGCGCAGAATCTGCTCTCTATCGATTTTTCGAGCAAGGCAGACAAAGAGCAAATCAAAGAGGTGCTCCACGGCGCCCGTTTCGATTCGCCCTTCGGCAAAGACTTGAAGCGCTTGCTGCTGCACGGTGTCGGCTTGCACCACGCGGGGTTGCTGCCCAAGTACCGGCTCTTGGTTGAAAAGCTTTCACAGCGCGGCTTGCTCAAAGTCATTAGCGGCACCGACACGCTCGGCGTGGGGGTGAATATTCCCATTCGCACCGTGCTGCTCACCCAGCTGTGCAAGTTCGACGGCGAGAAAACGGCGTTGCTCACCGCGCGTGACTTTCAGCAAATTTCAGGGCGGGCTGGCCGGCGCGGCTTCGACACCCAAGGAGACGTCGTCGCCCAAGCGCCCGAGCACGTGATTGAAAACCTGAAGCTGCAGCAAAAAAAAGCGCAGGGGAAAAAAGTCGTTCTTCAGAAGCCGCCCGACAAAGGCTTCGTGCATTACGACGTGAAAACCTTCGAGCAGCTGCAGACACGGGCCCCCGAGCCGCTCGAATCGCGCTTCACTTTGAGCCATGGCTTTCTTATTCACCTGCTCGCTTCGCATGCCGAGGTACGCGGAGGTGGTTACCGCAAGCTGGTAGAGCTGATTGGCCGCTCGCATGGCAGCGCCGTCGTAAAAACCCGGCTGCGCAAACAAGCCGCGGTGTACTGCCGTTCACTCATCAAAGCGGGCATTGTGTTGCACGAGCGGCGCACCGCCACCATGCCTGCACATCTGCACGTGGCGGAGGGCCTGCAGCACGACTTTTCGTTGAACCACACGCTCTCGCTTTACCTGCATGAAATTCTCAAGCAGATCGATCGCTCCAGCGAAAGCTTCGCGCTCGACGTGCTGTCGCTGGTGGAGTCGATTCTCGAAAACCCCGACGTGGTGCTCTACGCGCAGCTGAACAAGCTCAAGGGTGAGAAAATCGCCGAGCTGAAAGCGCAAGGCATGGAATACGACCAGCGCATGGAGGAGCTCGAGAAGCTCGAATGGCCCAAGCCGCTGCGCGATTTCATTTACGGCACCTTCAACGACTTCGCCGCGGCGCACCCTTGGGTGGGCCAAGAAAACATTCGGCCCAAGTCGGTGGCGCGCGAGCTTTTCGAAGGCGCGTATTCCTTCAACGAATACATCAAGGAATACGGGCTGCAGCGCAGTGAAGGCGTGGTGCTGCGCTACCTCACCGATGCCTACAAGACACTGGTGCAAAATGTGCCCGAAGGGCTGCGCGACGAAAAGCTCGACGACGTGATTGCGTTTCTCGACACCACGCTGCGGCGGGTCGACGCGTCGCTGCTCGAAGAGTGGGAACGGTTGCGCTTAGGGGAAACAAGCCGACCCGATGCACGTACTTCTGTGGAGGCGCCAGAGAAGACACCCGTTTCTTTGCGCTGGCTGAAAGACCCGAAAGCACTCGCCGCGAAAGTGCGCTCTGAAATGCACTTGCTGGTGCGTGCGCTGGCCCGCCGTGACTTTGACGTGGCGAGTGAGCAGCTCGATGACACCGAGAATTGGCCTGCCGCCAAGTTAGAAGCGGCGATGGCGCCTTTTTGGGGGCCGCATGGTGAGCTCGACGTCACGCCGCGGTCACGCACGCCGCTGCAAACGCACCTCACCAAAAGTGAAGGCAACGAGTGGACCGTGCGGCAGACGTTGCTTGGCACCGCGGGTACTGACGAATGCTTCATCGAGGGAACGATGACGCCTTCGCTCGAGCAGGGTCTTGGGTTTCGACTTACCCGTATTCACGTCGAGTAGCGGCGCGCTACCCGCTGCATTGAATGCGGTAGGTGTGCTGGTGCCCCGTCGCATCGACATCGGTGGTTTTGGTGATGAAGGCTCCGCTGCGTAGCGTCGCGAAGTCGGCCATCACGAAGGAAATTTCGTGGGTGTGCGGGCCAATGCCGTCGGCCGGTACCGTGTACGTGGCCGGCATGTCGTTGTTGATTTGCATCGAGGTAATTGGAGACGTCAGCGGCAGGTGATGGTGCATGTTGTTGCTGGTGTGTGTGAAGCCGACGGTGCCCACACACATCGCTGGCGTGCTGCCACCTCCAGTTCCGGTGCCGCCTCCCGTCGCTGCACCACCTCCGCTCGCTGTGCCACCGCCAGTTGCCGTACCACCTCCGCTCGCAGAGCCACCACCGGTTGCATTGCCCCCGCCCGTCGCCGTGCCCCCTCCGCTCGCAGAGCCACCGCCCGTTGCGCTGCCTCCGCCCGTCGCTGATGAGCCACCCCCCGTCGCTGCACCACCTCCGCTCGCCGTGCCACCCCCACCCGTTGCGGAGGAACCGCCGCCAGCCGCCATTCCTCCACCCGCTGCGCTACCACCTCCCGTTGCTGAGCCACCACCGGTGCCTGCGCCGCCTCCGGTGCCGCCGTTTCCAATCGAGCCCTCGACGCCACATTTCGTGAGCAACGTGGTGCCCACCAGTGCCACTGAAACTTTCAAGAAGTCGCCACGGGTCAGCTCTTTTAATGAATTCATGACCGGCATTCTTACCAGACGTCGGCGTTGCGATGCTTGACGCACTGTGCCCACGCTCGATAGGCCGCTTAAGCATGAATGTGTTGATTACCGGCGGCTGCGGCTTCATCGGCTCCAACTTGGTGAAGTATGTGCGCCGCGAGCGCCCAGGTTGGAAAATCGTCACCCTCGACAAGCTGACCTACGCCGGCAACTTGGAGAATTTGAAGGAGCTCGAAGACGACGAGCAACACGTCTTCATTCAGGGCGACATCAACGACAAAGCGAAGGTGACGCCGCTCTTTCAAGACTACGGCATCGACGCGGTGCTGCACTTGGCGGCAGAGAGCCACGTCGACCGCTCGATTCTTGGGCCCGAGGCGTTCACCGTCACCAACGTGTTGGGTACGCAAGTGCTGCTCGACGCCGCGCGCGCTGCGAAGGTGAAGCGCTTTGTCATGGTCTCGACCGACGAGGTCTATGGCTCACTCGGGCCCACGGGAGCATTCACTGAAGAATCTCCGCTCAAACCTTCGAGCCCGTATTCAGCTTCGAAGACCGGCGCCGACTTGCTCGCGCTGGCCTACGCGCACACGTTCGGCATGGACGTGGTGGTGACGCGCTGCTCGAACAATTACGGGCGATATCAGTTTCCCGAAAAGTTGATTCCACTGATGGTGCTCAACGCGCTCGCCGACAAGCAGTTGCCTGTTTACGGTGACGGCAAGAACGTGCGCGACTGGCTGCATGTCGAAGACCACTGCTCGGCGATTATTGCCGCGCTCGAGAAAGGCAAGTCGGGCGAGGTCTACAACATCGGCGGAGGTGCCGAGCGGCAGAACATCGAGATTGTAAAGCTGGTGCTGGGTTACGTCGGCAAGCCCGAATCGTTGATTAAATACGTGCAAGACCGCCCGGGCCACGACAAGCGGTACGCGATTGATCCTTCGAAGACCAAGCGTGAGCTCGGCTGGAGCGCGAAGCATTCATTCGAGACGGGTTTGAAAGACACCGTGCAATGGTACTTAGACAACCGCGCCTGGTGGGAACGTGTCACCAGTGGTGCGTACCGCGAGTACTACGCCTCGCAGTACCAGAAGCGGCTGGCGGGCTAGCGAGTGCGTGTGGACTTATCACTCTCTGGAACGATAAGTCTTCACGCCCTCGTTACCAAGCAACGTTCGCGTTCCAAGGCCCTGAAGGGCCTTTCGGAAAGTCCCCTGTCTTCACCACCTCGAACTTTTTTCCAACACGCCTGGCGATGACCCAATCGTTGGGCCCATGGAATACAGAATTAATGCCCACCACGTCTTCATCGCGGAGCGATGCGTAAATGACGAGACCCCGGTTGACCGAACCTGGGAGCGTGCGGCAGGCAATCAGCACCAGGCCTTGTCCTCGCACCTCGACGCCTGGCAAGACGATTCGGTCGGCTTCAAGCCGCCATCCCGAGAGTTCAAGAGCTTTCGCGACACCTCTGTTGGTTTGAGGGCTGCCATACAAAATGAGCCCCCGCCCGGCGATCGCTTGACTCGAAGGATCAAAGTCAAAAAGCAGAGGTTCGGTGTTTTTAAGCTTCACTTGTAGGGCCTTCAGGTAGCCCTGAAGTTCAGCGCTCCCTGCAGGTCCGATGATGACGTTATCGCCAGACACCGCCGAGTTGATGGGCCCATGAAATCGCACCGCCGGCAAGCCTTGCTCCGCGTACTGGGCTGCAAGCACCTCGAAGAAAGTCGTCAGTTGCGGCAAAAAATTTCGTGGGTTTTGTCGATACGCTTGAAAGCGATCTGCAAGCGATTCGGTCCAATAAAAGCCGCGGTCGGCGTCATCGAGCGCTTGGCGGGCAGCCGCGTCGGCCCCTTTGCGATCGCGCAGATACGCAATGGTCACTGCTCGCGTGAGCGACTCGCGCGCAACCGTCGGCCATTCCTCATAAGAGGCACGTGCCATTTTTTCGCGCACCAATGGAAAGATTGTCTCGAATGGTTTCTGGAGCGAGTCCAACCGTTCGCTCACCAAGGGATCAGCGTACGAATGCGCCATTTCATGCACCAACAACTCAACGGTCGAAGCGTTGAGCGTCGGCAAACCATCGGCGTCGAGATCATCTAAGCCCAGTGATTGAAACATCTCTTCGCTCCCATCGGTCAGCTCGACGTGGGCGGCGTAATTGCTGGGCCCGTTCAAAAACCCTGGAACAACCAGGTAGCGAACCTGAGGTCGCGCCCCAAAGAAGGCATCGAACCAAGCCACCGCGTTTTCACTTTGAACGAAAGGTTGGTATCGCTCTTCGACCTTGGCGAAATAGCCGGCATGGGCTTCAAAGAACGCATCGGCCCGCGTATCGACGACGAAAGCCTGAACTTTCTCCAAGTAGGCAGCGATATCGACCTTTGCCCATCGTTTATCGAGGTGCGCAGGAAAAGGCGCCAGTGGAACCCGTGGCGCGAATTGCTCGTTCAAATGCACCGCCAGCCCAAAAGGCGCGTTGAAGCCGATGCCCGCCGCTTCGCGAATTTGTTTCGTCGCCTCGACCGCGGCATGGCGTCGATAAGGCGCAAAATATGCGTCGATATCGCGCAGGTAGTCGGTGTTTGCTACCCCCAAAAACTCTTTCGCACCCGCAAGGCGCATCAAGATCGCAAGCGTTTCGACGCGACGGTCGACCCGCGCAATCATCTGGAGATTCGTGGGTGGGTTTGTCGCGACAGGGCCATGGGCGCACGCAGCCCCAAAGAAGACCGTCGCCGCGGCGAGCAAGAAAAGACAGCGCTTGAGGGCCGGGTTCTTCGCCTTGAAAAAGATGCCGCCAATACCCGTGACGCGCTCCATGAAAGTCCTTTCGTGAAAGTCGACTCCCGCTAGCACGGCCGTCAGTCGCTCGGTGTAGAAGAAACACGTGCTGAACGTGATGGTGACTGGCGCTGGCGGCTTACTGGGGCATCGGGTGGCCCGGCTGCTCGTGCGCCGTGGGCACAAAGTGCTGCTCACTTCGCGCGAGAAGCAAATCGCCGATGCGCCGGCTCCTGTAGTGCAGTGCGATCTCACCGACATCGAGCAAACCCGTGAAGCCGTCGAGCGCTTCGGCCCCGACGCCATCGTGCACTGCGCTGGCTTGGCCGACCCTGACCGCTGCAAAAACCGCGGCCGCACCAACGCTTTCAACGAGAACGTCGGCATGACCGCGCACTTGGCCTATGCCATCACCGAGCTGCGCACCCACTTCATCAACGTCTCGACAGACCACGTCTTCGAAGGCAACCGCGGCCCTTACAGCGAAGACGATATTCCCGGCCCGATCAACGAATACGGGCTCTCGAAGCTCGCCGCCGAGCGTTCAACCGTGAAGCTCACCCGCCAGTGGTCTATCGCGCGTACCGCGGTGCTGCTCGGTTGGCCGGCACGCGGCCGTTCGAACTTCGGTGCATGGCTGTTGAGCGCGCTCGAAGCAAAACAGCGCGTGAAGCTGTTCTCTGATCAACTCATCACCCCCAGCTTGGCGTCGAATGTGGCCGCTCAATTGGTCGAACTGGTAGAGCGAAAACTGACTGGCGTCTGGCACTTGTGTGGCGCCGAGACAGTCGACCGCATGACCTTCGGGCAAGCTTTCTGCGAAGCGTTCGGCTTCGACCCGGGCTTGTTGCACGCGGGCAGTGCCGTCACCGGCTTCGACACCAAGCGCCCTTTGCAGGCGGGGCTCAAAAGCGACAAGGCGGCGCGAGCGCTCGAGGCCAAACCGCTGCCCCTCAAAGAAGCGCTCGAAGGCCTGAAGATTGAATACGCTTTCGATAAGGGCTCGCTCCTGTTCCTGCCTTTGAAGTAGAGACCCTGCCCCTATGAAGGGAATCGTTCTTGCGGGTGGCTCAGGCACACGGCTGTACCCGTTGACGCGGGTGGTCTCGAAGCAGCTGTTACCCATCTACGACAAGCCGATGATTTATTACCCGCTCACCACGCTGATGGTGGCGGGCATCAAAGAGATTCTCATCATCTCTACGCCCACTGACTTGCCGCGCTTTCGCGAACTGCTGGGCGACGGCTCACAGTGGGGCGTGAAGTTCAGCTACGCCGAGCAGCCCAAGCCCGAAGGCCTGGCCCAAGCGTTCATCATCGGCCGCGACTTCGTGGGCCAAGACAGCGTGGCGATGGCGCTGGGCGACAATATTTTCTACGGCCACGGCTGGTCAAAGCTGGTGCAGCAAGCGGCGCAGCAAAAAGACGGCGCCACGGTGTTCGGCTATTGGGTGCGAGACCCGCAGCGTTACGGCGTGGTGGAGCTCGACAAGTCGGGCCTGGCCAAGAGCTTGGAAGAAAAGCCGAAAGCACCGAAGTCGAACTACGCAGTCATCGGTTTGTATTTCTACGACAACCAAGTGCTCGACATCGCCGCCCACTTGAAGCCCAGCGCGCGCGGCGAGCTCGAAGTCACCGACCTCAACATCGAGTATTTGAAACGCAAACAGTTGCGGGTGCAGGTGATGGGCCGTGGTTATGCATGGCTCGATACCGGCACGCACGAGTCGCTGCTCGAAGCGTCGCAGTTCGTCGAAGTGATTGAACGCCGCACCGGTTTGAAAATCGCGGCGCCTGAAGAAGTGGCCTGGCGCATGGGCTACATCAACGACGCGCAGCTCAAAGCGCAAGCCGAGCCCATGGCCAAGAACGACTACGGCCAATATTTGCTCTCGCTGCTCGCCACTCCGCACGGGGGCTAAGCCGTGGACATTCAGGCAACTCCCTTGCCCGGCGTGCTGCTGATTGCTCCCAAAGTTTTCGGAGACGCACGCGGTTTTCTGCTCGAAGTGGGGCAACGCGAGCGTTACGCGGCGGCCGGCATTGGCCCCGAATTCAGTGTCGACTTGTGGTCGCGCTCTTCGAAAAACACCGTGCGCGGGCTGCACTTTCAAGAGCCCAAGGCGCAGGGCAAGTTGGTGTTCGTCACCCGGGGCGCGGTGTTCGACGTGGCAGTCGACATTCGCAAGCGCTCGCCCACGTTCGGCAAATGGTTCGGCACTGAGCTGACCGAAGACAACAAACACCAGTTGTGGATACCGCCTGGCTTCGCGCACGGCTTCTGCGTGCTGAGCGACTTGGTCGACATGCATTACCGCTGCGTCGGGGCCTATGCGAAAGAGGCCGAGCAAGTGGTGGCGTGGAATGACCCCGCCATCGGCATTCAGTGGCCGCTCAGCGGTGAGCCATTGCTGTCACCGCGTGATGCCCAGGCGCCGAAGTTGAACGAAGCGCCCGTGCTGCCTTGAGCAGTGTCAGCGTTTGGGAGCCTTAACTTGGGCCAAGGCGCTGGTTTATATGCGGTCATTTTACGCGGTATTATGACCGCGTGACACCATGAACTTCTGCGAGCTTGTGGCCAGAAATTTGGGCCTGACGGGGCTTGAAGGCGGCGGCGACTTCGTTGCCTACTTGCCCGAACTGGGAGGCTGGTGCACAGGCCGTTCGGCTTTCACGGGGTTTCCCCGCAGTATCTTTGGCTGTCCGAAGTGCCAGTTCGGGCTCGGTGGTTTCGATTAACGACGGCGACATGCCTCGCTACTCTTTTCACAAGCGGTCATTTTACGCGGTATTATGACCGCATGCTTTCTCGAACGCTCTTGGCTGCTTTGCGTGAATCAACACACAGCGTTCTGCTCTTAGGGCCCCGGCAAACCGGCAAGTCGACCCTGATGGGAAGCCTCAGCCCCACTGTCACCATCAACTTGGCGCGCGAAAGCACCTTCCTCGAATTTGCAGCAAAACCGGGGGCGCTTGAAGAGCGGCTCGCCGCCCGGCCAGAGTCGAAGGTGGTGGTCTTCGTCGATGAAGTACAGCGACTGCCGTCGCTGCTCAACACCGTTCAAGCCATGCTCGATGAGCACCCTCGTCGCTACCAATTTTTACTCACCGGCTCGAGCGCCAGAAAGTTACGACGGGGCAGCGCCAACCTGCTTCCTGGGCGCATTCACACCTATTCGTTGGGGGCGGTGACGGCGCGCGAAATGGGCTATCGCTTTCCCCTCAGTCAGGGGCTTTCAACGGGGGCCTTGCCAGGAATATTGAACGAAGCCAAAGATGAAACGCGCCGAAAGACATTGCGTGCCTATTCATCAATTTACGTTCGTGAAGAAATTCAGGCAGAAAGTCTGGCGCGATCAATCGAAGGCTTTGCTCGCTTCATCAGCACCATCGGCGAGTGGTCTGGGCGCACACTCGATGTGCAAAAGCTTTCGCTGGCTGCGCAATCGCCGAGAACATCGGTGATTCGATGGCTCGAGGTGCTGGAAGAGACCTTGGTGATTCGCCGCCTCGAGGCTTTTGCCAAAAGCTCCACCCGCAGGTTGGTGCAGCACCCCAAGCCCTACTTTTTCGACGTTGGCGTATTGAACGGGCTGCTCAATAACTTCGAAACATCAGCAGACCGCATCGGCATTCTTTTCGAGCACTTCATCTGCCAGCAGCTTTTCGACGGAGCCGCGGCGCTTGACGCGTCGATTCGAGTATCGACCTTTCGAACCGAGCACAACGCTGAGGTCGATTTCATCGTTCAGCTCGACAAGCGCGTGTGGGCCCTCGAGCTCAAGGCTTCTAAAACCGTTTCAGAGGGCGATTTGCTGGGGCTGCGGCGTTTCGCCGACTACTTCGGAAAAGCACACCAGAGCAGGCTTTGGTATTTGGGCAACGAACGTCGTCGCATCGCCGGAATTGACGTGCTGCCCTGGCAAGAAGGCCTGCGCGAGCTCGGGCTTTAAATGAAGTACACCTGAAAAATCGTCACACCACGTCGACGTCGGGCACGGGAATGATGAATTTTCCGCCCTGCGCGCGCCAGGCTTTTTCTTTCTCTAAAATTTCCACCTGGTGGTTCCACGCCAAGAGCACCGCGTAGTCGGGCTTGTCCGCGCGGAAATGCTCTGGGCTCTGAATGGGTATGTGCATGCCCGGGTTGAACAGCCCCTGCTTGGCCGGAGTCGCATCGGCCAGGTACGCCAAGCTCTTCGGCCCCAAGTTGCAATAGTTGAGCAGCACGTTGCCTTTGGCGGGAGCGGTGTAGCCCACCACACGCTTGCCGTCCGCGGTGAGCTTCTGTACCAAGCCGGTGAGCTTTTCACGCAGGGCCGCCACGTCGCGGGCGAACTTTTTTAAAGTATCAGCCCGGCCGATGCCCACTTTCGCTTCCAACGCCAGGTGCTCAGCCACTGACGCGGCCTTGGGCGTCTTCGCATGGGCCTTGCGGCGGGCGAAGGTGCGAATGGTGCCGCCGTGCACCGGCTGGTCCCACACGTCGAAGACTTCGAAGCCGAAGCGGTTGAACAAATGCTCGAGCGGGCCGACGCCCCAGTACGAAACGTGCTCGTGATACACAGTGTCGAATTCGAGGTGCTCGAGAAACGGCACCACGTACGGCGATTCCGTCACAAACACACCGTCGTCCGACAGCAGCGCGTCGAGCCCCTGCATCACGCTGTCCAAGTCATCGATGTGCGCGAAGACGTTGTTGGCAATCACCGCTGACGCCGGGCCGTGCTCCTTGCGCACCGCGGTGGCGGTCTCACGGTTGAAAAATTCTGCCAGCGTGGGCACGCCGTTTTGCCGCGCCACTTCAGCCACGTTGCGCGCGGGGTCCACCCCCAGCACCCGTAACGGGCGGCCGAGCAAAGTTTTCAAAAGAATGCCGTCGTTGCTGCCGATTTCGACCACCAGCCCGTCGCGCGGCACGAAGCGGTCAGCGACATCTTTCGCGTAGGCGCCGAAGTGGGTGGCCATCGCCTGCGACACCGAAGAAAAATAGACGTAATTGCGAAACAGCATGTCGGCCGACACGACGTGGGTGGTTTGCATTTGCCCGCAAGTGCGGCACGAATTGAGCGCGAGGGGAAATTTAGGCTCGGGGCCGGCCAGCTCTTCGCGGGTGAGCAACGCGTTGGCGGGCGGTTGGTCGCCCAAATCGAGAAACAGCTCCAGCGAACTGCCGTGGCAAACCCGGCAGGTGGTGCGTGCTTGTACTGGCGAAGGCATAGGCGGCTTCTAGACGCTAACGCTTGGCTCCCGCAAGCAACCCAGTTTGACCAACCCATTCTTTGAGGGTCTCGTCCCACTGGCGCATCACGTACAGGCCGGCGGCTTCGAGCGCGCCATGCGACAAGACGCTGTTCAAAGGGCGCGGTGTGGGCGAGCCGTACGTTTCGGTAGAAACGGGCTCCAAAGGCACCCTGAGCCCAGCTTCTTGCAACGCGAAACGGGCGGCGTCGAACCAGGTGACTGAACCACCGCATGTCGCGTGGTACAGCCCAGGCTTGGCCACCAACGCCATGTGCGCCAGTTGCTTCGCCAACTCACGCGTCCACGTGGGCGAGACGAGCTGATCATTCACCACTTTGAGTGGTTGACCGGCCAATGCGCGCTTGAAAATGGCGGCGAAAAAACTAGGGCCGGCGTCTCCGTACAATTCACCGGTGCGAACGATGGTCCATGCGCCTTTCGCGGCGCGCACGGCTTCTTCGCCTTGCCATTTCGAGCGTGCGTACGCCCCGAGGGGGTTCGCTTTTGCATCTTCTGCGTAGGGCGTCGCTTGCTGACCATCGAAGACGTAGTCGGTAGAGATGTGAAAAAAGGGAATGCCCGCGGCCGCTGCTCCACGCGCTGCGATGCCCGCGCCAGTGGCGTTGATGCGCACCGCTTCAGCTTCGTCGGTCTCGGCCTTATCGACTGCGGTGTACGCCGCGCAGTTGATAATCAAATCAGCCTTCGCACTGCTCAACATGCGCGCCACGCTCGCCGCGTCGGTGATGTCGCAATCTTTGACGGTTGCCCCGATGACGTCCCAATCGAGGGCGCGAAACGCTGGCTTCACTTCTGCCGAGAGCAGTCCTCCGTCTCCCAACACCAGCAAGCGGCGGCGGTTCACTTAGCGGCCCTTGCGCGCGGCGATGATCAGCGTGCCGCCCTGCTGCATCAACGTGGCGGCCGGAACCGTGGGAAGCGCCGCGGCCCCCACCGCGGAACCCAATGCGTAACTCAACGCCAATTGCGCCGAGCCACCGCCCGATGCCCGCCCAGTGAGGTGGTAGAAAAACAAATTGGGGTCCGGCAGCACGCTGTTGAGCGCGCTCTGCAGCCAGCCAAACAAGTCCAACTCGAATTCTTGGTCCCACCGCTTGGCTTGCGTGAGACCGGCCTTCTGGAGCAGCGCCGCCATCGACGCGTCTCCGAAGTGAAACAAGTGGCGCGGCACATCGAGATGAAACCAGCGCGCGCCGAAGACTTTCGCCTGCCAACCTTGCGCATTGGGCACGGCGATGAAGAGCGCGCCGTCGTCTTTGAGCAGCTTGGCCGTTTCGACGATGGTGCCCGCGGGGTCGCGCATGTGCTCCAAGCTGTGCCAGGTGGTGATGCAGTCGTACGGGCCTTCGTCAGCCGCGTCTTTGAGCGACTCGAAGACTGTCAAACCGGCTTCGCGCGCGATGGCCGGGTTCATTTCGGTGCCGACGCCTGTCCACCCTTTCTTCTGCATGCCTTCGAGAAAAGTGCCGTCGCCACAGCCGATGTCGAGCAACTTTTTACCGCCGCCTTTGCCCAGCACAGACTCGACAAAACCTTCACGTCGCCACGCGCAGTAGCGGGCGGTAAAACCATGCCGGTTGCCGTGGTAGGCCTGGCCGTAATAGCGGCTCAAGTCATCAGGCTGCGGCGTGGTGTGGCCCAGCTCACAGCGCTCGCACACAGAAATGCCGAAGGTTTCTTTCGACTGGGGATCAACCACTTTAGGGTACTTGAGCTGCAGGCGGCCGCCGCAGACGTTGCATTGGGAAGGCACCATACGCTTAAAGGCCATAGCACAGGCTACGGCGGGCGAACCAAGTGGGAGGAAGAGGCTTCTCCCAGCTTTGGCGGTTTCAGCCCAGCATCTCGACTTGCGGCGCAGCGCTTCTGAATCTGAATTCCTGCAGCGTGGCTCTAATGCGTTCAGCGTTTTCGACGCTTGCTTCCACGAAGAGATCGAGATCTTCCGTCATGCGCGGACGCGCGTGAATCGACACCGCGTGCCCACCGACCAGCAGAAACTTCACGCGGTGGAAAATCATCAACGACAAGAACTCGGACCAGTCCTTCGCTAACTTCGGCATTCGGCGCGTAGAGCGCAAAGGCCGCTTGCCGGATCGCTTCGACCGCATGAAAACGTTCCTCGGGGCTTGTGTTCCGCCAATACTCAACATCGAATGCGTCGGCTTGCTCAAACCCCTCGGCGACAAAAATCTGCAACTGGGCACGTCTTGGGCGAGCCATGAATTGAGCATGGCCTGGTTAACGCCACCTGACAACCCATGTTCGCGGTGGACCGGCGTGGTATCACCGATGGCTACCTATAAAATCTGCGATTCGTTCGACAGCCCGGAGCGCCGTTACGGGTTTCCTCTCAGCGTGTACGTTGGGTCAGGGCATAAGTTCAGGCTCTTCTCTCGTCTTGCTCGGTAGCGTGCCAGATTGAACGACCAAATGGGCTCTTCATTGTTAGGGAGCGCACACCACTCGTTCCATTTCTCAAGTGAGATTGCATTTCTAAACGACTGACTGTGCAAAAGATATGGCACGGCGTCTTTTGAGAGCGAAAGAATGTAGCGAACGTCAGTGTTCATCATGCGTGGCTGCTCGAAGTGATGTCTCGCGATCATCGCGTCAGGGTTGAGCACGTTCATCGCCGCCACATAGGCACTTGCGATTGCAGCGAGCCCACCAGCGAACCATGGTGACTTCCACCACAGCGTCACCGCGCACCACCCTAAACCGGCCCCTAAAAAGACGGCAAACACGTGGCTGAACAGCCGCCCTTCTGTGAGGCCATACGCGTCCTCATACGCACTGATGCGGGCCAACGCCGATACCAAAATCAGCACCGTGAGACCCACCATCAGCGAAAACTGCACTTTCAACATCTTGTCACGTGCACGGGAGCTGACTTCGGTGTAGCGGCGAAAAAAGAGAATCAGCGCGAAAGTGAGCGCGCACACCACCAACAACTGAAAGAAGCCTCCGCGCGCACGCGACGCGTATGTCTCAGAAGACTCCAGTGCATCGTCGAAAAGTGCGCGGTGGGTTTGAATGAACGTGAAGAGGGTGAACAGTCCATTCACCAGCGTCAGCGTAGCCATGGCTTCGAAGTACCCGACAAAGGTGAGGACCGGCTCCGCAGGTTCACTTTCGTTGTCGATTTTGCGGTGGGCTTGTAGCGCCAACCCCATCGCCAGCCCAGTCACGGCAGTGATGAAGAAGGGGGAAACAGAAAGGTCTCTCTGAACTGAGGGCGTGAAGAACTGCGTCAGCGCGTTTCCAAATGACGGGTCTGCCGAATTGAGGAGGCCCACGAAGAGCCAGCCCACCGGAAGCATGAAGAACAGTGACCGCAACATCGCCCCACCGTACTGACGAAACACTCTCGACGGCGGGTGCGCGCTACCCACGTTGAGCGCTTTGATCGCGGTAAAGGGCGCGGTCACATACAGCTTGAGCGGGCGCCAAACCAGTGCGGCGAGCGAAGTCATCGGAGGAGCAAACGATGGGTACTGGGAACAGTGCACCGCAGCGAGCCACAAACAGATACCCACGTTCATCGCGGTCAATAAGGCGTTGTCACGAATGGCTACCCAGCTCGCGAAGAAAGCCAGCTGCAACTCCCACCACGATACGCGCGGCTTGCCTTGCGCGTCACCAGCGCGGCCAATCCACCGCAGGCCGGCGATGAACAGCAGCACCCACAGTGGAAATTGCAGGCCCCACGGCGACCCACGAATAAACATTTCGAAAGAAATGCCAATGGCGAGCCCCAAAGCACTGGCATGCACCCATGGCTTCCAAGCAGGCGTTTGCAAGACCATGCGGCCGGCCTATGCAAGACCAATGCTGTATTTACTGCGGGTGACAGACCGCGGCGCGCGGCTGGCAAAAAACACAGCGTCGAATACGCCGGGACTCGCATAGCCCCCTGCGATAGAAGCCCGCCGCTTGCTCGGTTACTTCCACTGGTTCTTCCAATCGGCATTGGCTGTGGCCGCGGCATACGTGTGCGTCGCGCGCTGGGTACCCCAACGTAAAACGTTGGAGCGGTGGACCGCGAGCGCCCTGCTTGCATCAGGCTCGATGTATGGCGTGCTCACGCTCACCGGTGCATTCAACAGGCTGCGGCTCGTGCCGGTGGCGATTGTCGCGGTGCTGATCAACGGCAGCGCCATCGCTTGGGCGCTGAAACCGGCGGGGCCACGCCAGCTCATCGCTAAATTGTGGCGCGCTGACTTGGGCGCTCCGGTGCGCTTGTGGCGTGACATCACCGCGCGTCACGAATTGCTCGCATACGTGCTCGTGCCCGCCGCGCTCTCACTCGCCGTTTCCACCCACATCGCGTGGTACTTGCCCAATTGGTCGTGGGACTGCGCGATGTACCACCAGGCGCAAATGCGTTACGCGCTGCAAGAAGCGTCGAACCATTGGGTGCCGACGCACATGCATTACATCAACGGCTACCCGCGCCTGCTCGAGCTGCTCGCGGGGTGGAACGTGCTCTTCACCGGCAACGACCGTCTCGACGACGCACCGCAAATTCCACTCGCGCTCGCCGCGGCCCTCGCCATTGGAGCATGGGCCCAACGCTTCGGCACTACACGCAGCCTGTCTGCTTCTGCCGGAGCCATGTGGCTGCTTCTGCCCGCGGTAGCACTGCAACTGCACACCACCCATGCTGATATCGCGGCTGCGTTCTTCTTCATCACCGCGGTGTACTTTCTCACCTCGGCCACCTTCTCGACCTTCGACCGGTGGATGACCGCGGTCGCGCTCGGCCTCTACTGCGCCGCGAAAATAACGGGCTTTTTTCACTTGGTGCTGCTCTCGCCACTCATCGCCGCGCGTTGGGGGTGGTTGTATTGGCGCGCGAAAGGCTCACGTCTCCGACTCACCGCTGGCTTGCTGGGCAACCTGCTGCTTTGGGCCGTACTCGGGCTGCAGACCTTGGGGCGCAACGTGATGGAATCGGGCAACCCGTTCTACCCTGCGCAACTCACGGTGCCGCTCTTCGGGTGGAAGCTGCAGGGCCCACTTAACGAAGCTGCCATCGCCGGGCCTCCCGCTTTCTTTGGCGCCCCCGGTGCGCTTGGCAATTTAATTCGCTTGTGGACCACGCCGTCGGTCAACCCTTTCCCCGACATTCGTGAAGGTCCGTTCGGAGCGCTGTTCCCCTACATTCTCGCGCCGTGCTTGCTGTGGCTTCTCTTGAGCGCACCGTGGTCGAAAAAGCGCTGGCCATACCTTTCGCTCCCTGCCCTCGCGGTGCTCGCGGTGTTGGTGCCCGCGTCGTGGTGGGGCCGCTTCGTGCTCGCGGCGCCTGCCGCCGGTTTGGTCGCCTTTTGCATCGTGCACCAACAGCTCAAGTGGCTCACCGCGCGGTACTTACTTTCCGCCATCACCGCCACCGTCGCAGTGTGGGGCTATTCACATGACTTGCTTGGCTACCGGCACATTCCACCGCTCTTTCCTTCGAAGGACGAATTGGCCCAAGTCGATGCCCGCATGCGCGCGGAGTTCGGCTGGCTGCTCCCCGCGGACCTCATCGCCAAGCGCGAGGCTGAGTTCAAAGAGGGCGAAGTCTGGGCCTACGACAATTCAGTCGGCTTCATGGGTGATTACTGGACGCATGACGGAAGAAATCGCGCGGTGTACGTGAAGCACGCGGGCAACGACGAAGCGTACTTAAGCGAGCTGCGAAAAATGCCAGTGCGTTGGGTGTCGGTCGCGCCGGGCAGCCCAGAGGAACGGTCGCTGTTGAGCAAACCGGGGGCCTTTCAGCGGGTGGCGATGCAGCCGATGTCGTCAACCGCGATTTACCGGGTCACCAGCGCGTTTTAACTGCGCGGCCTTGCGCTTCCAATAGAGGCATTGGGACAGGCCGCGTCGGGAGATTCAAGGCCCTCGACCAACAAGGTACGCAGAGCGCGGCGTGCTACTTCTTGCGAAGCCATCGTCTCTGGCTCCGTGATTGACGCGGCATTCTTCCGAGCGCTGTTGTTGTCAGTCACGACGCGAAGCGTATCTTCGAGTGGCGAAAATCAGCAAACCACCTGCCTCTTGTCCTTTACCCACACCCTCGACTAAGGCCTGCCGCCCCATGAAGGCTGTCGTATTGATGCTGGCGTACAACGCCGAAAAGACCATCGCCAAGACGCACGCGGCATTGCCCGACAAGCTGAAGAAGCACGTCATCGTCGGCAACGACGCAAGCCAAGACAACACCGCCGAAGTGGCCAAGAGCCTGGGCGTTCGCGTCATCACGCATGAGCCGAACGTGAACTACGGCGGCAACTTGAAGAAGCTCTTCAAGGTTTTCTTAGAGAGCGATTACGACATCTGCATCGAAATTCACGCCGACTACCAGTACGAGCCAGGCCTCGCCGACTTAATGGTCGAATACATCAGCCGCGGCTATTACGACGTGATTCAAGGCAACCGCATTCGCACCCGCGACGAAGCGCTGCAAGGCGGCATGCCGCTTTACCGCTGGCTCGGCAACCGCACCCTCACCCTCTTCGAGAACCTCTGGTTCGGCACCGCCTTCGGCGAATGGCACAGCGGCATGCGCGCGTACCACCGCAAAGTCATCAGCCAGCTCGACTTCGAGAGCTACAGCAACACCCACGCCTTCGCCAGCGACATCATGATGGACTGCGTGGCAAAAGGTTTTCGCGTCGCCGAAGTGCCCTGCCCCGTGCGCTACGAGCAAGACAGCTCGTCGGTGAATGTGCCCAACTTGTTTCGCTACACCTTCAACACCGTCAAGTCGGCTGTGGTGCGCTACCCACCGTGGCGCCGAGACCGTCTGCGCGAGCGCGGGTAAGCGCTTCGTCTTCTGCCGGCTCCAACACGGCCAGGGCAATGCACAGCGTGCCCACCGCGACGAAGTAATAATTGCAGAACGCCTGCTTGGCGAATGCGAAGAAGAGCAGCACCACCAGCGACGTGGTGGCGGCGAAACCGGCCGGCGTGCGCGGCGCTCTCCACAAAGCGAACCCCAGCGCGAGCAGCACTCCCACGAAATGCAACGACAGCGGCAAGGTCGGCACGCCGTTGTCCGCGGTGGCTGAAATGTAGCTCAGCGCGTCGGGACGAAACGGTTGCTTGGCCTGAAATGCCACCACCGAATTGAAGAAGGCCGTCGGGTTCCACACCAAGCCCCAGCCCGTCACCACCGCCGCCAGGCCCACCGCCTTGGCGCAGAAAATGGCGAAAGCCTTCAAGTCGAACGGCTTGCCCTTTTCCACCGGCAACAAGAAAAACGACACCGGCAAAATAAAGACCATGTACTGCTTGATGGCCAACGTCAGCCCCAGCACCCACGGCAGCGCCCGGGGAAAACGGCACGCGGTAAAAACCACCGCCGCCACCATGAAGATGACGTTGGCTTCGGTCCACCCCTGCTCGAGCACGAAGAGGTGCCGCGGGCTGAAGAGAAAGATGATGGCCGCCAAGCCTCCCAAGCGGCCCGGGCGGGCATACGTCATCAGCGCTCCGGCCGCGGTGAGCGCCGCCAAGTTCGCATACCGGTAATCGTGCGCGATGAGGTGCCCCGGCAACGCGAGCAAGAACGACAGCGGCGGGTACGGAAAGCCGGTGAACACGTGCTGCGTGTCAGCGAGGCCTGGCGCGTACCATTGCGTGGTGCCGTAAATATTGGGCAGCGTCATCGCCCATGGGTTTTCTCCGCGGAAAAAAGCTTCGAAAGCCTCGCGGTGCCACACAAAGACGTCAATGCGCGGGTTGGGAGAAACACGCAGCAGCCACAGCCCCAACGCAAAGTGCGCCACCAACACCGCCGGCATCACCGCCCACTTGAGCCATTTGTCAGGTACACAAACCGCCGCGCCCGAGAGCACGGCCACCGCGGCAATCCACTGATGGTGGAGCACGAAGTCAGCCTGCGTGCCCTGCAGGTAAATGCCCGGAGGCGCAGTGACCGCCACCGCCATTTGGTAACCGAAGCCCACCATCGCGATGACGAGGAGCGGAATTTTCTGCCAGCGCTCCACACTGCGCAGCGCCACCGCCGACAGCCCGAGCACGGTGAGCAGAATCGTGATGGACAGCGCATTCAGCGCCGCGGGGTGCTGCGTGCCGTTAGAAACTTGCAACCCGTAGCCAAGAACCAGCGCACCAGCGGCAAACGCTGACGCCGACAACCACCGGTCTTGCGTCGAAGAATGAGCCAGCCGCGTCAGCACGTGAATGCCCAGGCTTTTACACGCAGGTGCCGACGAGGCAAGTGGAACTCAGCGCGAGAGCAACAGCACGGTGAAGCCAGCGACGTCGTGCTTTTCAAACGGCACCTGACTGCTGCGCAGCGTCATCTCGTAGGGCGCGGGCGAGGCGCGCCACTCCGTCGGGTGAAAAATCAGCGCGGTTTTCTTTGCCGCGTCGAAACCGGCGCGGTGCGGCGCGTAACGGTCTTCACCGTCGGCGAGCGGAACGACGACCGGGTTTTCTTCGAAGAGAAACGAAAGGCGATAGGCGAGCCAATACTGGGCCGCCGCGTACTGCACGCCGTTCTCACGCAAGAAGTCTCGTACGACTCGCTCATCGTCAGCGCGGCCCCGGGCATCGAGCCGCGGCAAGGGCCCGTCGACGTAAATGCCCCACGAGAGCCAGCCGGCAAAAGCGACACTGGCAAGGTACGGCAACAACAACACGCCGACGCGCTTCTCGCCCCCAGCGCTCATGAGCGGCGCAAACGTGAACGGAGCCATCCACACCAGGGGCGCCAAGTACCGCGCCGACCACATGTCAGACGGCTGCGTCGAGAGCAGAAACGCGGTCAGCGCGGCCAAGCCACTGCCAGTACCAAGCAGCGCCAAGCGACGGGTGGGCCAGGGCACCCGCTTGAAAAAGACCGCGAGGCCGCCCAACAGCCAAACCATGCCCGCCAACGCCGCGGCCATTTTCTGCAGCACGGTGACCGCCGCCGGCAGAACCCAAGGGTCGAACGCGTTGGGCGAATGCGAAACGAAAACGCGGTAACCGAAGGCGAACGGCAACACCTGCTCAACCAGCAGCGACCCATTGCGGCCCAACTGCCGCGCCATCAGCGACTGGCGCGGAGCTCCCCGGTGAAACACCAAAGCCAACGCCACCAAAACGAGAAACGGCAACGCCCACGCCACCAGCCGTTGAATTCGAGACCGGCGGGTTGCTTCGCCTTCCCACGCGCACAGCAGCGCAAAGAGCGCGATGGGCGGCAACATCACCAGCGCGAAGTAGTCGTTGAAAAGGCCTCCCACGATGAAAACAGCACTGGCGATGAGCCAAGGCACCGGGCGGGCTGCGGTGGTCGACTTGTCGGCGAGCCATACCCCTGCCACCAGCGTGGTAACCATCACCTGGCGCATCACGTAGGTCATCGGCATGTTGATGACCATGGTGGCAAATACCAAGACCGAGACCGCCACCAGCGCGGCCCAGGGCGACACCCGGCGGCGCACCACGTCGTACGTCAGCGCGATTTGCAGCAGCAGAAACAACCACGGCACCAACACCAGCACGCGGGCTGAAGTGCCGAACACCGCAAAGAAACCGGCAATCACCAGGGGGTCAATCGAGGCCTGGTAGCTGGCGCCCCACAAGTGCCAGGCCCACTCACCTTTGAGCAGATGCATCGCCTGTAAACCGGGCACCGCCGCGTCTGAATTGATGCCGTTGGCATTGAGCAGTGGAGGCCAGCGAAACAGCCCCGCCGCTACCAGCGCCACCGCGAGAGGGCCGAACCCACGAAGCCCTTGCCTTACCCTGCCGACAAGCGCTACCAGACCGCTATTCATGCTCTCGCTCGGAATCGACGGCTTTCGCTTTGAGGACCTGTACGCCCCTGAAGGGCTGAAACGGCTTCACGACGCGTTCCTACTCAAACTGAAAAAAGAAGACAGCACGCTTGCGGCGCAATTCGACGAGTACCGCCACACCCCGGGCCCACTGCCCACCGGGCCGAAAATCTCAGCCTTGTTGATTGCCGTCGCGGAACATACGTCGCGCTTCGTGGGCCAGCTCTTCAACGTCGAGCTCCACCAGAAGGCGCTCACCGAGAAGCTCACCCACGAGTTGTCGCTTTTCGAATTCAAGCGCGAGTTCGTCACCCGTCGCGTCTTCAAGAAGGGCGCGCCCGAACGGCCCACCCAAGCCGAATTGCCCGCGCTCGATGCCCGCATGCGCTTGTTGTTCGCGCTGGGCTTTCGCTCTGAAGGCCACGACACCGAGCGGCAACTGGCCGAGTCAGTGCTGACGCTGATGAACATCGAACGTGAATTCGCCGGCAGCGGTAAAGAACCGCGCCCCGAATTGCGCACCCGCTGGCAGTCGCTCAAAGCCGCGCTGCTCGCCACGCCCGAAGGCAAAGACGCGTTCGGTTCAACGTTGGTGGCCGACGACTTGGCTGGCGTGCGTGGGTTGCTCTCGCTCGCCGACCGGTGGACCTACGCCCGCGCGCTCTTCACCCACACGTTTCACGGCTGGTCGACCATTCACCAGCCCAAGCCGTTGGTGTTCGACAAGCTGGTAGAAGTCACCCACCCCGACCCGAACATGCCCGAAGCGCATGAAGGGCCCGCCTCGCATTTGCGCCGCCGTGACGGCTTCAAGCTCACCGACCGCCGCGCCGACGCGCGCCAAGTCATGGGCCAAGTCGAGTATTGCGTGATTTGCCACGAGCGCGAGAAAGACAGCTGCTCCAAAGGCTTCAAGACCAAAGACCCGGTTCTCGAAGAGCACACATACAAACCCAACCCACTGGGCATTCACCTGGCTGGCTGCCCGCTCGAAGAGCACATTTCTGAAATGCACCTGCTCAAGAGCAAGGGCGACTCGATGGGCGCGTTGGCCATGGTGGTGCTCGACAACCCCATGTGCGCCGGCACCGGTCACCGCATTTGCAATGACTGCATGAAGGCCTGCATTTTTCAAAAGCAAGAACCCGTCGACATTCCTCAAATTGAAACCTCGGTGCTGACCGACGTTTTGAATTTGCCCTACGGCTTTGAAATTTACGGTCTGCTCACAAGGTGGAACCCGCTCAACGTGAAGCGGCCTTACGCACTGCCGTACAACGGCAAGAACGTCATGGTGGTGGGCTTGGGGCCCGCGGGTTACACGCTGGCGCACTACCTTTTGAATGAAGGCTTCGCGGTGGTGGGCATCGACGGCCTCAAAATCGAGCCCTTTCCCGATTCGCTGACCGGCAAAAACGGCGAGCCAATGAAGCCGGTGCGTGACTGGCACGAACTGGCGGTCGAGCTCGACGAGCGCGTGCTCGCCGGCTTCGGCGGCGTGTCTGAATACGGCATCACCGTGCGCTGGGACAAAACGTTCTTGAGTCTGTTGCATTTGCAACTTTCGCGGCGTGACAACTTGCGCATTTACGGCGGCATTCGTTTTGGCGGCACGCTGAGCATCGACGACGCGTGGCAGCTGGGGTTTGATCACATCGCCATCGCCGCGGGCGCCGGCAAACCCACCATGGTCAACATGAAGAACAACATGATTCGGGGCATTCGCGCCGCGTCAGATTTCTTGATGGCCCTGCAGCTCACCGGTGCTTTCAAAAAAGATTCGCTCGCCAACCTGCAGGTTCAACTGCCGGCGATTGTCATCGGAGGAGGCCTCACCGGCATCGACACCGCCACCGAGCTCTTCGCCTATTACCCGGTGCAGGTAGAAAAAGTGCTGCTGCGCCACGAGCGGCTGCTCACCACCACGTCTGAAAAAGCAATTCTCGCCAAGCTCGACGAAGAAGAGACCAAAACGTACCTCACGTTCTTGGAGCACGGCCGGGCGATTCGCGCTGAACGCGAGCGGGCCCGGGCAGCCCAAGAAGCGCCGAACTTCATCAACCTGGTGCGCTCCTGGGGTGGCGTGGCGCTGTGCTACCGCCGGGCGATGACCGAGTCTCCCGCGTACCGCTTGAACCATGAAGAAGTGGCCAAGGCGCTCGAAGAAGGCATTCGCTTCATCGAGCACGTGAGCCCCGTCGAAGCGATTGCCGATGAAACGGGAGCGGTCAAAGCGATGAAGTTCGAGCGCATGACCATTGTCGACGGCAAGCTCAAAGGCGCGGGCCAGTACCACGAAATTCCCGCCCGCACGGTCTGCGTGGCGGCGGGCACTTCGCCCAACGTCACTTACGAGCGCGAATTTCCGGGCACGTTCAAGCTCGACAAAGACAGCGCGTTCTTCAAGGGCTACACCTTGGACACCTCGGTCAGCCCCCCAAAGTTGATAGAGACGACGCCGCACAAAGACATCGGCCGCGACTCGGGGTTCTTCACGTCGTACGAAAAAGACGGCCGCTTCATCACCTTCTACGGCGACAACCACCCCACCTACGCCGGCAACGTGGTGAAGGCCATGGCGTCAGCCAAAGACGGCCACACCGAAGTGGTGCGCGCCTTCGCTAAAGAATTCACTCCCCGCCACCCGCAGGGTGACGTGAAGAAGCGCGAGGCGTTCTTCGCTTCACTCGACAGCGCGTTCTTGGCCACGGTTGAAGCCATCAATCGGCTCACCCCCAATATCGTCGAAGTGGTGGTGAAGGCGCCCTTCGCCGCAGCGCGTTTTCAGCCAGGGCAGTTCTACCGTTTGCAGAACTTCGAGCGGCGCGCGCCGGTGGTCGAAGGCACCCGTCTCACGATGGAAGGGCTGGCCCTCACCGGTGCGTGGGTCGACACCGAGAAGGGGTTGATGTCGACCATCGTGCTCGAAATGGGCTCTTCGTCACGGCTGTGCGCGGCGCTGAAGCCGGGCGAACCGGTGGTGCTCATGGGCCCCACGGGCACTCCGACTGAAATTCCCGGGGGTGAAACGGTGCTCTTGGCCGGAGGCGGCTTGGGCAACGCGGTGCTCTTCTCAATCGGTCAGGCGCTTAAATCTGCGGGCTGTAAGGTTATTTACTTCGCCGGTTACCGTAAAAAAGAAGACTGTTACAAGATGGCCGAGGTTGAAGCCGGTACCGACCAAGTCATCTGGTCAGTCGATTCAGGCGAGCTGATTGCCGCCCGCCGGCCGCAAGACGCGTCGTTTCGCGGCAACATCGTGCAGGCGATTGTGGCGTTCGCCGAAGGCAAATTGGGCTTGAAACCGGTGGCGCCCATTTCGAGCGTCGACCGCATTATCGCCATTGGCAGCGACCGCATGATGCGCGCGGTGAAAGAAGCGCGGCACGGCATCTTGAAGCAGTACTTGAAGCCGAACCACGAAGCCATTGGCTCTATCAATTCGCCGATGCAGTGCATGATGAAAGAAATCTGCGCTCAGTGCCTGCAGCGCCACGTCGACCCAGTGACGGGCAAAGAGACTTTCGTCTTCTCGTGCTTCAACCAAGACCAAAAGTTAGACCACGTTGATTTTGTGCACCTGAATTCGCGTTTGCGCGCGAATAGCGTGCTCGAAAAGCAGTCGAACCTCTGGCTGGACGCGATTTTGGCCAGCAAGCCGCAACTTCTGCAGGCTTAAAAACAGGGAGGTTCACATGCGATGGTCGATGAAGCTGGCGCTGCTCATGTCGCTGGCAGGTGCTCACTTGGCGTGGGCGCAACCCGAAGCTCCGCCAGACCCGGGCAATGCCGCCCTCGAGCTGAAGTCGAAGCTGATGTACCAGCGCATCGACTGGGGCGCGGTGACGCTCAGCAGCGGCGGGTGGTATCAAGACGGCAGACCGATGGACGTGGGCTTCTTCTTGGGCAACGTCGATGACTACTTCGGCGATGTTCCCGAAGCGCTCCAATTGGCGCGGCTCGCAGGGAGTCAAAGAACTTTGGGCTTCGCCTTCACCATGGCTTCGTTGGGGTTGCTGCTTGCCGATTGCGGTCTGATCTTGGCGTCGGCCATCAACACGAACAGTCCCTCGTTACTCGATTCGCGAACACCTGTTTTCGGAGCGATAGCAGGTGTGAGTCTGGCCACGTCTATCACCGGTCTCGTCTTTACTTACTTGTCTGGCCAAAACTTGATGAAGGCCATCAACCGATTCAACTTTGGCATCATCGACAAGTACTTACCGAGCGACCAAAAGCTCGACTTCAAGTTGTTGATTGGCAGTCAGATGACTGGCGTCGGCGTTCGCTACACCTTTTAGAAGAAGGGGCTATTGCGACGGGCCAAGCGTCTTCACCAACTGCGCGCTGAGCCGTTGAAAGACGGGGTCCATCGCTTTGCGCAGCGCGGGGTCGGCCATCAAGTCGATGGCCTGGGCGCCGTCTAACTTGGGCTTTTTGAGCAACTTCGACCAGGGCGCGATGTCAGGCCGCACGTGCACATGCATTTGCTTCACGGTCAAATCTTGGGGCGCGTTTATCCAAATGCCGGCGGGCTTCTTCACGCCTTCAGAGTTCATGAACGCATCGCTGACGTGCGCAGAAATACGGGCCAATTCCTGCAGCGTTTGCGGAGTAGCCGCTTGGTCAGTGGGAAACTGCATCTGCTGCTTGGGCACCACCAGCGCTTTGGGTTGATCGCTGTAAATGTCCAACAGCACCATGGCCCCTTTGTTTTCCCACAGCATCACTTCTTTCGCGCGCGCCTTGGGGTTGCCCCGCGCAATCGGAGTAAAGGGATCTACGTAATTTTGGAGTTGGGGCCGTATGGCGTCGACGGCTTGGGTCACCTTCTTCTCGAGCTGCGCTCCGTTGCCGAAAGTGCCCAAGTGCTTCTTGCTCAGCGTCGCCAAGAGACCCGCGTTGCGCTCGAAGAAAGTGCCGGTGGCGGCATCAGTCTCTTCTTCATTCAACGGGCGGCCGTGCTTGGTCTGCGCACCCGAAAGAAATACTTCGAGGTCAGGCTGCATCTCTTTCGCCGCCAAGCCGCGCGCGGTGGCCTCGAGCGTCGCTTGCTTCCAGTCAGAAAGTAGCGCGGGCACAGCCGTCTTGGTGATGCCAGTTGTCGAAATCGCGCTGACCTTGAGCTTGCTGTCTGCCCCGTTGGTGTGCGGGGGCAGGGTTGATTTCGCAGGGTGAGAACGGGCCAAACGAGAGAGCGACATACACGTGAAGATAGCGAGTTCAGGTGACACCCGGGCACTCGGCGGGAGCGGGAGATTCCCAAAGCCCGCGAAGAAAGAGACGTGGTGCCGACAGCAGCCGCACGGAGCCTCTTAAAGCCGCTTTCGAACATGAGCGCAGGAGGGAAACTCAAGAACCTGACGCCCTACGGCTTCTCACCCACCACCACGCAATTGGTCGCCGGCCAAGGGAGTGGCGCCCCCGCGTCATCGAAGAGCGCCACTGACCCCTCGTAACGATTCTTCTCTATCCACCCATTCACATAGCCCTTGAGCAGTAAGGGCTTTAAGCCCGCTTTCTGCAGTGCCTGGCCCCACCCTTCGAGCGTCAGCGCCCCGTATTCTTCATGCACCTCGATGTGCCAATTCTTCAGGTAGTCTTTCTTGCAGATGAACTCGTTGGCCAGATGCGCCGAGAGCCGCACTTGGTCGGCCTCCACCCACTCATGCTTCGCGCCCTGCCCGTGCTTGAACTCCACCGCAAACTTCTTGAACTGCTCTCGCGTCGCCTGGTTCAACAAACGCATGCGCCACGTCGCCTGCCCGGGGCTCACCCCGTCGCGCATCAGCAGCCGGCCTCCACTGCGCAATTCAGCCGCGGCATTCGCCAGCGCCCGGTCTAACTCGGCCAGCGAGTAGCCGGTGTACGAGTAAATTTCATGCGCCACCGATGAGAAGATGACGGTGCTCGCGCTGCCGTAAGCCAACTGGCGCTCAATGATGTTGCCACCCACCCATTCAACGTGCTCGCTGAAGTACGTGTTCTCGTCACAGAGCCGCAGAAACGCGCGCGACAAGTCGACCCCGACGAATGCTGACTGGGGCCACAGCCGCGACAGCTCGACGAGCAGCTTCCCCGTGCCGCAGCCTTTGTCGACAATCAGCCCCGGCACCACCCAGGGCAGCAAGTCTTCGAGCTTCTGCTTGAGCGCCGCGTCCATTTGCGCGCCGTAGCTGGCGAAGTCACGACAGTGGCCGAGCTCGCCGTCATCATTGACGAGCGTTTGGCCAAACAGCGCCTTCAATTTTTCAGCCATGGCCACGCGGCGGTAGAGCGCCACCGTTTCAGGCGAGGCCTGTGATTCCCATTCTCGCCCTTCGACCATGCGCATCACCAATTCGTGCGGCGTCAACCCCTGCACCTTGGGAGCGACCGTGCCAAAACCGCTCGCACGAAAGAGCGCTTCGACGTCATGGTTTGCCGTGTACACCTGCGTATTCACGCCGCTCAGCGTGACGCCAGTCTTTGCCGCCACCGCGTCGACCAGGTGCTGCACCCAGGCGTGCGTCTCGGGAATGTCGGCGATAGCGACGAGCTCGAAGGGCTTGCCAGATTCTTGCAGCGCGGGCTGAAGCAACTGCACGCGCGAATCGGCGTCGAGCGGGTTGCGCCGCGTTCCCGAATGGTTAGCGCTGGTGACGACGCAAAAAATACGGTCTACGTCGAGCGAGCGCAGCGACTTCAACCACTCACGCTGGCTCGCGGTCACCGCATGAAACCGGCCGACGAGGAGCGCGTGCATGGCCGAGCCCTTCAGCGGCGAAAACGGTAAACGGTGGCCGGCTTCGACGTGGTGATGCGCTTGCCGGGCGCTTTTTCAATCAACCCTTCATCGAGCATGCGGTTGAAACGCCGGCGAAAATTGCCCGGGTCTTGCGGCAAGCCGGTGACAATGGCGTGCACGTGGCGCAGCTCGGGTATGGTGAAGGTCATCGGCACCAAGTCGAACGCCAAGGGGCTGTCGTCGAGCTTGCCGCGAATGCGGGTGAGCGCCATTTGCACGATGTCGCGGTGGTCAAACGCCAGCTCGAGCTTCTTCAAGCCATCGACGTGAAACCACGCCGCCTGCGCTGCGTCGCCGCCCGCTTGCACCAGCGGCGCCAAGTCAGGCCGTACCAAGGCGAAGTACGTCACCGAAATGACCCGCATGCGTGGGTCTCGGTTCGCCTTGCCAAAGGTGTAGAGCTGCTCCAAGTAAACGCGTGAACCCGAGAGGCCGGTTTCTTCTTCGAGCTCACGCGCCGCCGCGGCTTCTAAGTCTTCGCCTGGGTCAGCGGCCGTTTCACCCACGCGCACGAAGCCACCGGGCAATGCCCAGCTGCCTTTGAAGGGGTGCTCCTTGCGCTTCACCAGCAGCACGCGCAGCTGCGCATCAGCAATGGTGAAAATCACCAAGTCCACCGCGACCGAGGGCCGCGGGTAGTCTTTGGCGCGGTAATTCTCGAGGTACGCCACCTCGTCGTCAGGCTTTTTGCGCGTACTCACGAACGGCCCTTCTTCTTGGCCGCCACCTTACCTTTGCCTTTCTTCGCCGCCGGCGTGGCTTTGCCCTTCGACTTGGGCGCCGAGGCCTTCGCCTGCTTGGCTTGCTTGGCCTGCTTGTCTTTGTCTGCAGCCGCCGCCTTCTTCTTCGTTGCCCCTTTCTTGGGCTTCTTGCCCCGCGGCGAGGCACCCGACGCAATGTACTCGCGGCGCGCTTCCATTAATTCGGCGGCGCGCTCGGGGGTGAGCGATTCAACCGTGTCGCCCTTGCGCAGCGACGCATTGGTTTCTCCGTCAGTGACATAGAGGCCAAAGCGCCCTTCTTTGAGCACCATTTCTTTGCCTGACACCGGGTCGGGCCCCAGCACCTTGAGCGGTGGCTTGGGAGCACCTCGGCCGCGAAACTGCTTGGGCTGCTTCAAAATCTCTATCGCTTCTTCGAGCGTCAGCGTGAGCA
The DNA here is from genome assembly GCA_019694575.1 of Myxococcaceae bacterium. Classification (GTDB taxonomy): domain Bacteria; phylum Myxococcota; class Myxococcia; order Myxococcales; family Myxococcaceae; genus JAIBBR01. Next base: position 7,443 of record JAIBBR010000030.1, on the reverse strand, counting down.
GCTTGGGCTCGTTCTCGATGCCCATGTTGCGGCTCTCTTTGCCGTGCGTGACATAGGGGCCGAACTTGCCGTTGTGCGCTTTCACCTCTTCACCGTCGACCACGCCTAACGTGCGCGGCAAGGTGAGCAGCTGCAGCGCGGTGTCGAGCGTCATCGTCTCGAGCGACATGGTGCGAAACAGCGACGCCGTCTTGGGCTTGCTGTCATCGCTCATTTCGCCCAGCTGTACGTACGGGCCAAACCGCCCCAACTTCGCGTACACGTTCAAGCCGGTTGCCGGGTCTACCCCAATTGGTTTGTCGCCCTTGGGGGCATTGAGCAACGCGAGCGCCCGCTCGGGCGTCATTTCGTCAGGAGGCAATGCGTCGGGTACCGCGGCGGTGTCTTCTCCGCGCTTCACATAAGGGCCGTAGCGGCCCGGCTTGACGACGATGTCGGCGCCTTCAGTGTCTTTACCGATGTAAATGGAATTCACCGCGGCGGCGTCGATGCGGTCCATATGGCTGGTGACCTGCTTGTGCAGACCATCGCGGCCGTCTTTCTTGCTGCCCCAATAAAACTCTTTCAGGTACGGCACTTTCTTCGCCTGCCCGCCGGCGATTTCGTCGAGGTCATCTTCCATACGGGCGGTGAACGCGTAGTCGACGAGCTCTTGAAAGTGCTTTTCCATCAAATTGACGACGGCGAACGCCTCCCAATTGGGAATCAGCGCCGAGCCTTTTTTCCACACGTACTTGGCTTGCAGCGTGCCCATGATTGACGCGTACGTCGAAGGCCGACCAATGCCGAGCTCTTCTAACTTCTTCACCAGCGATGCCTCGGTGTAACGCGCGGGCGGCGTGGTGGTGTGCCCCTTGGGCTCGAGCGCCGTCACTTCGACTTCATCGCCCACCTTCAACGTGGGCAGCACCGTCTCGCGGTCATCGAGCTCGGCTTCGGGGTCGTCTGACCCTTCGACGTACGCCCGCAAGTAACCGGGGAACACAATCGTGCGGCCGCTGGCAGAAAACTCTACCTTTTCACCCGTCTTCGCCGTCACCGCCAACTTGAGCGACTGGCTCATGCCGGTGGCGTCGGCCATTTGCGAGGCGACGGTGCGCTTCCAAATCAAGTCGTAAAGTTTGAGCTCAGCCGCCTGCAGCTCTTTCGACAGTTGCTCGGGCGTTTGAAACGCTTCACCGGCAGGGCGAATCGCTTCATGCGCTTCTTGCGCGTTCTTCACTTTCTTCGCGTAAAGGCGCGGCTCAGCGGGCAAAAATTTCTCGCCGAACAGCTCTTTCACTTGCGTGCGCGCCGCGTTGAGCGCTGTCTCCGACAAACTGGTCGAGTCGGTACGCATATAGGTGATGTAGCCCCGTTCATACAGCCCTTGCGCCACGCGCATGACCTGCTGCGCGCTCATGTTCAATTTGCGCCCGGCTTCTTGCTGCAGCGTCGACGTCATGAACGGGGGCTTGGGCGAGCTGCGGCTCGGCTTTTCATCGAGCGACGCCACTTTGAACTTCAACCCTTCTAAACCCGCCACCAGCTTGTCGGCGCCGGCTTCGTCGAGCACCAACACGTCTTTCTTGGGCTGGCCGTTCTCATCGAAGTCTTTGCCCGCCGCGACGCGCTTGCCCTCGACCGTGAACAGGTTAGAGAAAAACGCCGGCGTGGTGGGGTGATGGGCCGAAATGTCCCAATAGGCGACGCTGCGAAACCGCATGCGCTCGCGCTCACGTTCGACAATCAAACGAATGCTGGGGCTCTGCACGCGGCCGGCCGAGAGGCCCGTCTTCACCTTGCGCCACAGCACCGGCGACACTTCATAGCCATACAAACGGTCTAGCGTGCGGCGCGTTTCTTGCGCGTCGACCAAGCCCGGGTCGAGCTCACGCCAATGGTCTACCGCCTCGGCGATGGCCCGCTTGGTGATTTCGTGAAACACCATGCGCTTCACCGGCACTTTGGGCTTCAACTGCTCCATCAAGTGCCAGGCAATGGCCTCGCCCTCTCTGTCTTCGTCTGTCGCCAGGTACAGTTCGCTCGAGCCCTTGAGCGCGTCTTTGAGGTCACGCACCACGTCTTTCTTGGTGACCTCGTAGGTGAGCTTGAAGTCGTTCTCGACGTCGACGGCCAAACCGCCCGAGGGCAAATCGACCACATGGCCGATAGAAGCCATGACTTTGAACTTGTCGCCCAGAAACTGGCCGATCGTTTTTGCTTTGGCTGGTGACTCGACGATGACGAGCGGTTTACCCATGGGTTGCGCTCGATATGAGGTTAGGGCGCGGTTCGTCAAGTACGTGTCATCAAGACTCTATGTTTGGTGTGCCGACTTGAGGAGCAAGCCTGAAGCGGTCAACCCACATTTTCATCGCCGCTTCACCCATGCGGTTGCCATTCAACTGCAGCACGTCGAGCGCTTTTAAATAGGGAGAATCGAGCAGCGTCTTCGCGCCGCGCGGGCCAATGTGGTTGCGCTGCACGTCGAGCGACTTGAGTGTGGCGAGCCGCGGCGCTTGACCCAGAATCATCGCTCCGTCGTCAGAAATGAGATTCGCGTCTAACCCCAGGTGCACAAGCTCGCCGCGCATCGAGGCGAAAGCGAGCGCTTCGACGCCTACGCTGCGCAGGTTGTTTCGTTTCAATTCCAACCTTTTCAATTGGCCGAACCAGCGCACCGTGGCGAGCGCCTCGACCCCAATGGCGGTGATGTCGGCTTCAATCAGCTCGAGTTCTTTGAGCGACGGCAGCACGCCGGGCGCTTGGCGCGAAAGCACCATGAGCCCCAAGTCACTGATGGGGTGCTGCTGCACCGAAAGACGCTCCAACCCACGCAACCCGCGCGACTCGAGCAGGCGGCTGAACGCTTCAGGGGTGAGCGGCGCCACATAGGGGTGGGCTGAAAGCTCCAGGCTCTTCAGCTGCGAAAGCCAGGGTGCGTGGGCCAGGGCCGAGACGTCTTGGGCGCGCAGTGCGGGTGCCACCAAGTGCCGCACCGGTTCGTGCTCGAAGAGACGCGAGGTCTGACGCAGAAAAACCGCTGGGTCAATCACCACCCGCTCGACAAAACCGCGCTGAAAATGCAGCTCGATGACACCGGGGCCGAGGCTCTCTTTCCACGCCGATAAATGGGTCGCGAGTAAGGTTTTCTCGCGTTCTTTCAACGCCGCGCCCGAGGCATCGTCTTCGGGCAGCTGCGCCAAGGCACACTGCACTGAAATCAATTCACCGCGCGGGTCATTGCGCTCGGTGAGCCAGTCGGCGTACACCAGCCGCGGGGTGTCGTCTTCGGGCGACTTGAGAATCGCATTCACCAGCCGGCCCGCACCGCCTTCGCTGCGCCCGGTCGGAGGCGCCGGCGGCGAATACTTGAAACGCAACCGGTCAGGCGCGGTTGACGAGGCCCACACCAATACCCGCGGCAAATTGTCAGGCGCGTGGGGAGACCAAGGCATCAATTCGCTCCACACCCGGCCGGGGTGCGGCTCACGCGCGCGCGACTCGCCAATGCCCAGCACCACCGCTTCACCGCGGCGAAACACCAGACACACCGTGCAGCGCTCACGCTCGTCGTCGACGACGCCGCCGTAGCCGTATGAAAAGCCCCAGCGCGAGGTGGCGGCTTCATGCGCGGTAGAAAACACCTGGGGAAAGCCAAGCACCCGCACGGTGCGGCGACCGTTGGCTTTGTCGAGCAGCCGCGCCAACGCTTTCAAACCATCGGCGGTGGTTTCGAAACCCTTTTCGCGCAACAGCGGCACGCAGGTGGCCCAGTCTTCTGCCAACTGGGCGGTACCCAACGACACCAACCATTCTGGGTTCAAGTCTTCAGCCATCGTTCACGCCGTCTCAAGCTTCGCACGAAGCGGCGTCAGGGCCGAAAAATCGCGCCCGTTGAACAATGGCTGTCTCGAGCCACCCGCCAAGGACGACGAGCGTTTCGCCTTCTCGCGTTTACGTTTGGTGACGAATCACGCTAAGGGAGCAGGCCGTGAAAAACCTGCTCTCTTTCGTGGCGTTGGCCCTGGCTTTCAGCAGCTGCATTCCACCTCCGCCTGAGTTGTGCAGACGCGGCGTTAAGCTCGAATGTGAGCGTCAGTTCGAGTGCCAGAGCGACGCGGTAAAGACTTCAGAAGCCTTCAAAGGCGGCTGGGGCACGTCGGTCGACGATTGCATCGCCAAAGTTTCGGCGCTCGCCAAGTGCGATGAGAAGACCACTGAGAACGAGCTGTGCACCGGTGAAAATGCGGGCAAGACCTTCAATGTCTTCAAAGCCGCAGACTGCTCAAGTGCCCGCAGCGCCTTGAGCTGCGCTGACTTTCTCGACCCCGCCCAAGAGCCCGCGGTCTGCGCTGAGCGGTGCAAGTAGCCTGGTGTCAGACTTTACATATTGTCGTTTGGCGACGGTGCCGGGCTTGCCGTGTTTCCCACCGACGTGCCTCACCTGTTAGGAAATTCGCCCTTCGGAGCTAGAGAATGTGTTCTCGGCCGGTGTGAAGAGCAGGTGCGCGGTGGTGATTGCAGCAGTGTTGTTGATGGCCAGTGCCACGCTCACCATTGAGGGTCGCACCACGTGCCCCTCACCGCGCGAAGTGGCGAGCAAACTTGAAGGCTTACTACCGCTCGATTTGGGCATTTCGCGCACTGCCACGCTCGAGCAACGCGCTGGCGAAGTGCAACTCACCTTGCGTGACGCCATTGGCACGGTGCTGGCGACCAAGGTGATTCGTGCCCGCCCTTCGTGCAGCGAGTTGGCAGAAATTGCCGCCGTGGTGCTCGCCACATGGGAAGCCGAGTTCGCCGAACGCGCGCCTGAAGTTCCCGAGGCGCCCCAGAGCGAGGCGGCTCATGCTCCTGAAAAACCGGTGGAGGCCGCGGCTGGCCGTGCCGTGGTGCCAGGCATCGAACTGGGCTTCGGCCTGACACTGTCATGGAGGCGCTTTGGGTTGAGCGGCGCGGTGATGCCGATGTCATACATGTTCGAAGAGTCACGTTGGGGCATCGAGGTCTACGGGTACTTGGCACTGGAAGGGCCACGCGTTGGAGTGGGCATTGGGCCCCGGTTTCGTCTTGTCGATAGCAAAGTACGTCTCGATGCTCACCTGGCTCTGCTTGGCACCTCGCTCACGATGGTCGGCCCGCCTGCGACGTTCACACGCTTCGACCCCGGCGCCCTGGTCGGCTTGCGCGTCATTTTTGGCCGCATGTGGCGGCCTTGGCTGGGCGTGACCGGCTCGGTGTGGCCGCCATGGCGCAATGAGCCACCACCCATGTTCGAAGTGTCGTTCTGCTGGGGCATCAGCCTGGGAAGTGGCTGAAGTGCTTGACGCAGCTGATTTTTTCGAAGCCCGCGTGCTCCGTAAGACGGGTGCAGGCCGCCGCGAAATGACCACACGCACATGGCTCTGTTAGGAATTACGACCCGTACGGCTGAAGAGAAGAACCTAAACGAAGTTGCGTATCGGCCCAAAGGTGGCCGCTGGGGAGCCGAAACAATGTTCAGCATGGGTAGCAGCTTCGGAGCACCTCAGTAATGGCCGAAGCGCTTGCCCAAACGATGACCCAAACCGGCGCGGCGCCACTGACGCTCGACGACGTTTTTCGCCTGCATTCCAAAGACGTGCTGCGTTGGGCGGCGCGCCTGGGAGGCCCGGAAGTCGAGTTGCAAGACGTGCTGCAAGAAGTGTTTCTCACTGTTCACCAAGAGCTACCGGGCTGGAAACCACGCACCGGTAAGCTCACCACCTGGCTCTTTCGCATCACCCAGAACACCGTGCGGCACCGGCGCCGGCGCGAACGTTTTCGCCGTTGGCTCAAAGGCTCGGGTGATGACGTAGCGGGCGAATTGCCGAGCAACGCCCTGTCTGCCGATGAAGCACTGGCGCAGCGGCAGAGCCAAGAACGCTTTTACCGGGTGCTCGACGGCATGAACGAGAAGTACCGCACGGTGCTGGTGCTCTTCGAGCTCGAAGCGATGTCGGGCGAAGACATTGGAGCGCTGCTGGGCGCCAAGCCCGCCACGGTGTGGGTGTGGGTGCATCGGGCGCGGGCTGACTTTCTAAAACGCATGCAGGTGCTGCTGGAAAAGGAGCGTGGGCCGTGATTGCTCCCGTCAAACGTTGGGCTGAAGAGGCCACGCCGGCTGACGAAGCGACGCGCATCGCAGGTGAATGGTCACGGGCAATGGGCCCGGCGCAGGGGCTGAGTGCGAGCGCCTTGGCCCAGGTGCGTGCGCAACTGGGCATGGTGCCCGTCACTGGGGGGCCGTGGAGCTGGGTGACGTCAACCGTACCCACGGCGCTGCTGTTCATTTTGCTCGGCGCGGGTGGGTACCATTGGCTCGCGCGGGCAAATGCAGAAGCACCGTCGCCGCGTGTGGCGCCGTGGTCGGTAGAGCCGATGCCCACGGTGTTACCAGTGCTTCATGTGGGGCCGGTAGAACGTGCGCCGTGTGAAATGGCGGTCAAGCCCAAGCCAAAGCGGGCGGTGGCGAAGGCGGTGGCGCCGCCGGTTGCCGCGGTCGCTCCCGAGCCGGTCTCAGAAAGCGATTCACTGCTCGAAGAGTCGCGGCTGCTGGGCATGGCCATGCGGCTGTTACGGCGCGAGCTCGATGCGAAGGGTTCGCTCTCGACGCTCGATGGCTATTTCGCGCGTTTTCCCACCGGCAAGCTCGAGCGCGATGCACGCTCGGTGCAGCTCGATGCGTTGTTGTCGTTAGACCGCAAAGAAGAGGCGCTGAAAGTCTTCGACTTGTTGGCGGTAGACAATTTCAAAGGCATGCCGCGTGCGCCCGAGCTGCGCGTGGTGCAGGGTGAGCTGCTTTTGCGTGAAGAGCGTTACCCAGAAGCGAGCGTGGCGTTTGATGGCGCGGTGCGCTCGGCCGAAGGTTCTCTCGACTTGTTCGAGCGAGCGCTGGTGGGCCGTGGCATCGCGCGGGTGCGCAGCGGAGATCGCGCGGGCGGCAACGCTGACTTGGCCCGGTACCTGGTGCGCTTTCCCGGAGGGCGCTTCGTTCATCAGGCGCACGCTGAAATGAAGTGAAGCAGGTGTCAGACTTTACATATTGTCGTTCGGCGACGGCGCCGACTTTTCCATTTTCTGTTTTTTCAGATGACAAAACGGGCAGAGAGCGTGTTTCGCAACTGGCATGAGCGTGTGCGCCAGGGCCGAAGTGCGCTTCTGGGGTGCCGTTTTGTGGCTTTGCTCGGGCTGGCTGGTTCACGTTCTCGCTCAAGCGGCAAGGTGCGTGCTGTTTCGTGCACTGGCAGCCATTATCAGCACGCACCTTGAGGCTTGAGGCAACAGCCCACTCCCATGCGGGATGTCAGAGAAGTGGGCCTGATCCGATCTCGTAGACACGGTTGATGTCGACGCCGATGGCGGCGGACGTGTTGTAGCCGTTGATGATGCGCGTGGGTAGTGGTCGCCCCGCCGAAGCGAGCGCAGCGAGCGAAGGCG